>DUOJ01000047.1 GCA_012838895.1 Spirochaetales bacterium | reverse complement strand
GGGTACTCTCTTTGATATCATCAATAAAGCGTTGGGGCTCCTCCTCCCCTTCAGCAATCTTGCCTAGTCTCTCTTCCCATTTAGCGGTCAAAACCGGAGAGCAGAGAGCATCGGGAGCGAGGCGAATCACCTCACGCCCCCGAGGAGTAGGTTTTAGAAAATTGCCCTCCCGTTCTATGTAGTAGTTTTGAATCAGCTTCTCGATGATATCGGCACGGGTGGCTGAAGTTCCGAGTCCCCCACTCAGGTTTTTCCTTAAATCGGAGTCGTCAACAAAGCGTCCAGCGTTCTCCATAGCACTCAACAGGGTCCCTTCCGAGTAGCGCTCAGGGGCTTTGGTGGCGTTGCGTCGCCGACTAATCCGCTCTACTTTGAGGCTATCACCGACAACTAAAGGTGGCAGGGGTTCACTAATCCCCTCTCCCTCCCTCTTTAAGAGGCGCGCCATATCGCGCCACCCTTGACGGATGGGGAAAGTTTGGTGGGAGAGGAGGCGGTGGGGACCAACGGCCACTTCGATGGTGATACTCTCGTAGTGGTAATCGCCCGACAACACCTCCATGAAACGCAAAGCGACTAGTTGCCATAGGGCCACCTCTTTAGCGGAGAGGCGGCTAAGGTCGACGGTCTGTTCAGTGGGGATTATGGCGTGGTGGTCACTCACCCCACTCTCTTTGACAAAGCGCTCTAGGTCTTCGCGGTACCCCCCCTCAATGTAGAGGTTACTTACTAGCCCAAAAGGGGTCGCCTCTAGGGCCTTCAAACGACTATTTAAGGTGGGCACTATATCTTGTGTTATATAACGGCTATCACTACGGGGATAGGTGACAATTTTATGCCTCTCATAGAGTTGCTGAAGGGTATCGAGAGTCTCTTTAGCACTAAAGCCAAGTTCAAGGTTGGCATCCCGTTGCAGTTCAGTTAAGTTGTAGGCCAATGGTGGCATTTCACTCTTCTCTTCTCTAGTTATAGCCACAATTTGTCCTGTTTGCCCCTCCAGTTCGGAGGCTATTTTTTCAGCAAGCTCTTCACTTCTAATCTTTGAGGAGTCGTCCTCCCCTTGGTAGGTGGCGCTAAAGGGGCCAAAGTGTCCCCTAAGGGTCCAGAAGAACTCTCCGCTAAAGGCCTCAATCTCCTCTTCCCTCTCGGTTATAAGGGCTAAAGTAGGGCTCTGTACCCGCCCTGAAGAGAGGCGTGCATCGTAACGACAAGTGAGGGCGCGTGTTACATTCATCCCCACATACCAGTCGGCATAGGCACGCGCCTGAGCTGCCTCATAGAGGGGTTCAAAGAGGTACCCCTCTTTAAGGTTGGCAAATCCCTCTTTGATTGCTTGTTCGGTTTGGCTACTTATCCAAAGCCGTTTAATAGCACCACTATAGCCCCCCTTCTCGATAATCCAACGGGCAACCAACTCCCCTTCACGCCCTGCATCGGTGGCAATAATTAGGTCGCTGACATCAGTGCGTTGGAGGAGACTCTCTATTGTCGCAAACTGCTCTTTGGTTGAGTCCATCACCTTTAGAGTGAGTTGATCGGGCAACATTGGGAGGGAAGTGAGGGTCCACTTGCGCCACCTAGGATTGTAGTCTCCTGGAGGGGCAAGCTCTATTAAGTGACCTAATGCCCACGTCACAATATAGTTCTCCCCTTCGATAAATCCCGACTCTCGTCGATTACATCCCAAGACCCGCGCTATCTCACGTGCTACACTAGGCTTCTCTGCCAAAACCAATTGCTTACCCATTAAAACCCCCAAATAAGCCATTTTTTAATCTTTTTGACTATAACTTGTCACTTGTATTGTAGCAAGCCTTGACCACTTTATGGGATGGGTATATAGTCAAAAACGGATTATTAAACATAAGGAGCTTACTATGGCTTACACTATTACTGACGCATGTATTGCATGCGGAGTTTGTCTTCCAGAGTGTCCCACTGAGGCTATATCTGAAGGCGATATTTATGTAATCGACGCCGATGTCTGCATCGACTGTGGTGCTTGTGCCGACGCTTGCCCCACCGGCGCAATTTTCCCCGCTGAGTAAGAGACTCAGAGTGTCGATTTGATTGGGCAGCTCTTAAAGGGCTGCCTTTTTGTATTGAGGTCTATATGGGAAGCTTCGTCATGATTGTGGGGGTCCTAATCTCCCTTTTTATCGCATTTAATGGATACAAGTTGCGTGCCCCCTTCGATCTATTAAAACTCCTTGTGGGGGTTGTGGGGATGATTGTGTTGTATTCTCTCTACCTCTATGGGCAAACAACACCTCTAATTTTTACCCCTTTTATCCCCTTCATTAAGGGATTAATTAAGTTTATCCCCTCAAAATTCTATATGGCAATGGCGGTGGCAGTTATCTTGGCGATTGTGATTTACAACAACTACTCCTCTTTTTCTTCACCCTTTGGAACATTCCTCTTCTATACTCTAATTACCCGTGTTTTACTCTACTATTTCAACATCTCATCGTCTTTAACTATTCTTATAATGGCGGTAGGAGGACTACTTGCCCTCCTCCTCAAACTCCTATTTAAAGATCAATTTACTATTGCCATCTCAGCCGTGGGGGGGTCTGCAGCAGCTTCACTCCTCTTTAAAACTTTCTACTACCTCCCTTGGTGGCTCTTTATCCTTATAACTCTACTCTTTTCCATCATCGCCCTCTATATTCAGTACAGGAGTTGGCAGAAGGGATGAATGAACTCTTCAAAGAACACATCTTTAGCGTCTCAGATTTAACCGAGCGCCTCAAAGAGGTGTTGGAGGGGCTCTTTAGAAACATTACAGTTGAGGGGGAACTCTTCGACTTTCGCCCCGCTTCGAGTGGCCACTGGTATTTCCAACTCCACGACAAAGAGGCCTCAATTCAAGGGGTGATGTTTAAATCGAAGAGTTGGCAAGTCCCTTTTATCCCCAAAGATGGGGACAGGGTAACGGTTACTGGCAGTGTCTCAGTCTACGCCAAACGGGGCAACTACCAGATTATCTGTGAAACGATGAAACTTTCGGGAGAGGGGGACCTATTAGCCCTCGTTGAAGCCCGCAAGCGCGAATTTGCCAATCTAGGCTACTTCGACAGTGAACGTAAACGTCCCCTTCCCCCCTACCCCAAAAAGATTGGGGTAATCACCAGCCCCACCGGCGCTGCTGTGCGCGACATTCTTCAAGTCTTAAAACGCCGAAACCCCACTATCGATGTAGTAGTGTTACCAGCTGCTGTTCAGGGGGTAGGAGCAGCTGAAGAGATAGCGGCGCAAATAGAGCGGGCCAACCGTCTCAAAATTGGTGACCTCCTCATAGTTGGGCGAGGTGGTGGATCCCTCGAAGACTTGATGCCCTTCAGTGAGAAGGTGGTAATTGAGGCGATTATTGCCTCTGAGCTCGTTGTTGTGAGTGCTGTTGGTCACGAGATTGACTGGGCCCTCAGCGACTACGCCGCCGATTTGAGAGCCCCCACCCCCTCAGCCGCCGCGGAGCTGGTAGCCCCCCTTCTCGACGATATTTTAGCAACCTACAGAGGGAAAATAGAGATAATGGGTCACCTCCTCTCGCGCCGTATCGATAAAGTAAAGGGGCAAATGTCCCTCTTTACCAAAGAGCGAATGGGGGAGTTTTTTAGACGTAAACTGGAACAAGCACACCTTAGAAGCGACGATAACCGTCGCGAAATTGAGAGGACCTTGGCTGAAAAACTACGCTTAGCCAAAACTAAGAGGCAGTCCCTTTTGTCCCAATTAGAGGTGCTCTCTCCCCTTTCGGTATTGAAGCGGGGCTACTCCATTGTGACCACCAAAGAGGGAGGGGCAATAGTGAGCCACTCTAATCAGCTCAGTGTAGGCCAGGGGATTACCCTAAAGTTTGCCCAAGGGGGGGCTGAGGCTCTAATTGAAGAGATTAAAGATGAGGAGAGTGAGTAATGAGTTACGAAAAAGATATTGAGAGGATGGAAGAGATTACCCAGAAACTAAAGAGCGATGAGACCCCCCTAAAGGAGGCTATTGCCCTCTTTGAGGAGGGGGTTACCCTTGCTAAACGGGTTGAAAAAGAGCTCAATGAGGTGGAGCGCAAGGTTGAAATTCTCCTCAATGACGATGAGGAGAGCTTAGTACCCTTTGACGATGAGTTGGAGTGATAAAATCTAATGTGGAGAAGATATTGAGAAAGTTTGCCACTCTAACAGGGGTGCGCTCCCACAGCTTATGGAGGAAGCGCACCTTCTCTTTATCCCTTAGTTAAGGTCAACAAAAGCTTCGTGGACAAAGACCCCATCTTTACTAATCAAGATGTTGTCAATCCAGATCTCCCCTCCCCCATATTCGGGTGTTTGAATTTGGACAAGGTCCCAGTGGACAGCACTGCGGTTGCCATTGTCACAATCTTCGTAGGCGTTCCCCGGTGTGAAGTGAATTGAGCCGGCAATCTTCTCATCAAAGAGGGTATTGTCCATCGCGAAGGTGATATTCGGATTACACCCTAAGGCAAACTCCCCAAAGTAGCGGGCCCCCTCATCGGTGTCGAGTATTTTGTTAATCGCTTCGTTGTCGTCAGCGGTCGCTTTAACGATCTTCCCCCGTTCAATGGTGAACGAGACGTCGTTGAAGGTGTGGCCATTAAAGGTAGAGGGGGTGTTGTAGGTGATAGTCCCCTCAACTGAATCTTTAATGGGGCACGAGTAGATCTCCCCATCGGGTACATTCATCTCACCGGCACAGGGAATCGCCCCCATCCCCTTGATAGAGAAGGTTAAATCGGTCCCAGGAGCTTTGATGTGAACTTTATCAGCTTGGTCTAAAAAGAGCTTAGCTTTAGCCATCGCCTTGGCCATCGCCTCGTAATCGACCCCTACTGTGACGCTGTAGAAAAAATCTTCCATCTCTTTGAGACTCATCCCACCCTGGTAAGCCATAAGGGGGGTTGGATAGCGGGTGACAACCCATCTTGTCTTCACAATCCTAATATCGTGGTGGACGGGAGTGTCGTAATAGAGGGCGTAATTGCGGTTAGCTTCCCCAAGGGTAGCCAACTCTCGGGGGTTAACAATCCCTCTGATGCCAATAAAAGCATCAACTTTATCCATCCGATAGGCATCACAATCGGCCCACAAAGCGAGGCTCTCTTTAGAAGCATCTTTGATTAAAGCTCTATCAATGGAGATTGAAGAGTAGTTGACGAGTGGGTAGCCCCCAGCAGCGTAGACCGCCCCAATCAGCTCCTCTACCATACTTAGGGGGAGATCGATAGCGTTAATTAAACAGCTCTCTCCCTTTTGAAGTTTTACCGAATAGTTGACCAAAAGTTGGGCCAACTTCTTCTCTCTTGCATCAGCCATCTAGGACCACCTTTAAAATTGAAGTTTTAGTGATGGTACCATTAAAATGGTCATTCTCATAGTAGTACACCTCAATATTTCAGTGTATACTCACTGCATGCAAACAATTCCTATCAATACTTACAACTCTCCCACTATCATCTCAGAGCTGATAATGAGGCTCAAGATTAAAGATGTGATGACCCGCTCTTTGATAAGCGTCCCTATGGGGACCACGATGCGTGAAGTGCAAAAACTGATGCGGGAAAAAAGGATAACCGGGGTTCCCGTTGTCGACAATAAGCGACTCTTAGGAATCGTCAGTATGGATGATATCATCCAAGCTTTAGACTTTGGCTATATCGAAGAGAAGGTAGAAGATCATATGAGTAGCAACCTAATCCTCCTCGACGAAGATATGCCCATCAGCTTTGCCATCAAATACTTTGACCGCTACCGCTACCACCGCTTTCCGGTTCTAAACAAAGAGAAGGAGCTGGCAGGAATAGTCACCACCCGCGATATCATAACGCGCCTTTTGTGGGAGATTAACAACGAAGTTGACTCGCTCGAGCGGGAAAATCTTGCAGTAGCCTCAAGTGAGGGGATCTCCCTAGAGCATCAAGTCTATCCGGTAAGAAAACTCGACTTTGAGAACGCTGGGCACGCCTCGACCGAGATAAAGAAAACACTTAAACAGAGTGACCTCTTTCCCCGCACCATCCGTCGGGCAGCAATCGCATCTTACGAGTTAGAGATGAATATTGTGGTCCACTCCAATGGGGGAACCATCACAGCCCAATACTTCCCCGATAAGGTGATTATTATAGGTGAAGATACAGGACCTGGGATTGAGAACCTTGATGAGGCTTTAAAACAAGGCTACTCAACCGCTACCGAGTGGATCCGTTCCCTAGGGTTCGGGGCGGGGATGGGACTGCCCAATGTAAAGTCGGTCTCTGACGACTTTTCAATCACCTCAACCCCCGAAAAAACAATCGTTAAATCGACCATTCTCTTTAGTGAAAATGAGAAAAAGAATTTAGATAAGAGGAGTTAATAGTATGGTTACCATTGAACAAGTGCAACAAAAGTTGAATCTAAAAGTCTTAACAATGGGTGAAGGTTCCACCCCTATATCAAGCGCCTACACCTCTGATCTCCTCTCCGATGTTATGGCCAACGGAGAAGAAGGGGGTGCTTTAATCACTATTCAGGGGCATAAAAATAGCGTTGCTGTCGCCTCACTGATAGGATTGAACACCATCATCTTGTGTAACGGACGCCTCCCTGCGGATGATATGGTTGAGGCTGCTGAGGAGGAATCAATTGCTATCTTGGTGAGCCAGGAAAATCAATTTACCGTCTCCTACAAGCTGGCCGCCCTCTTGGGTCTATGCAACTAAAAATCGACCTACACAACCACTCGTGCCTCTCACCTTGTGGTTCTGATCTTCTCCTCCCCCCGGTGCTAGCCTATGAGGCGTATGAGAAAGGGGTCGATATTATCGCCCTAACTGATCACAACTGTGGTCGTAACCTAAGTGCCTTTAGTGAAGCTTGTGAAATTGTGGGTATAACTGGGGTCTATGGAATAGAGGTGAACACAGAGGAAGAGGTGCACCTCTTAGCCCTCTTTGAGACACCTGAAGAGGGAGAAGATTTCAGTAGCTGGATCGAATCGCTCCTCCCTAAGTGGCACAACATCCCCCAAAAGTTGGGGCACCAGTTGGTGTGTGACGTAAGGGGTAACATAACTGAGGAGATAGACCTCTTCCTCTATGGCGCAGCCGCCATCTCTTTTGATAACCTCGTTGAGATTATCTTAAAAAGGGGCGGATTGGCTATTCCAGCCCATATCGACCGTTTATCGAATAGTGTCTTGGCCAACCTCGGCTTTCTCCCACCACTCGCCTACTCAGCGGTTGAGGTGGTCAACCTCCCCCCCACCACTGAAAGTAATTCTTACCCTGTTATTCGCAGCTCTGATACCCACTTTTTAGAAGATGTCGCCTCCCGTACCACCCTTATTGAGGCCACCTCTAATGACTTTTCCGGGCTCAAAGAAGCCCTGCAAAAAGGCCATATTACCTTATAACCACTCTTTATGATATAATATCTTCATGATAATCGAAGGCAAATATGGCGAGGCTAAAGTCTTTGCCAACACGATAGATGATGGGGCGCGTAACCAGATAAAGACCCTGATGGACCAAGATTTTATCAAGGGGTCGCAGGTTAGAATTATGAGCGATGTCCATATGGGGGTTGGGTGTGTTATTGGCTTTACCGCCAATTTAAAAGATAAGGTGATACCCAACATCGTTGGAGTCGATATCGGGTGTGGCGTCCTCACCGTAGAACTGGGCGCCATCGATCTCAACTTAGAGAAACTAGACCAGTTAATCTACTCTCAAGTCCCCTCTGGAACCAGTATGCACCGTCGTAAAGTGGTCGAGTTCCCTCCCCTTTACGACCTCAAGATCTTTAGAGAACTCGACAACATTGAACGCCTTGAAAATAGTGTGGGAACCTTAGGCGGTGGCAACCACTTTATCGAATTGGGAGAGGATTCTAAAGGGATTAAATATTTGACTATCCACTCGGGAAGTCGCAACCTAGGGACCCAAGTAGCTCGCTATTACCAGCGCTTGGCTATCGACATGTGTAGTGGTCGTGACGATTACAATGCCCAAAGGGAGGAGCTTATTGCCTCCTTCAAAGAGTGGGGAGAGAATGCCGCTATAAAACCGGCACTTAAAAGGTTCGAGAGAGAGTATAAGAGTCGAGAACCGGCCTACCCCAAAGAGCTCTGCTTCCTAAAGGGGAAACAACGCGATGCCTACCTCCACGATATGCACATCTGCCAAGAATATGCCCAAAAGAATCGGGAAACAATGGGTGAGATCATCTTAAACAATCTTTTAAAGAGAGACCTAGCCGATTTCCCCCACTTTCATACGGTCCACAACTATATCAACTTCAAAGATAATATCATCCGCAAAGGGGCAATCTCTGCTTATGAAGGGGAGAGGTTGCTCATCCCCATTAATATGCGTGATGGCTCTATTTTAGGCGTTGGTAGAGGAAACAGTGATTGGAACTACTCGGCACCCCATGGAGCAGGTCGAGTATTGAGCCGCACCGAGGCGAAGGCTAAGCTCTCCCTCGACGATTTCAAAGAGACGATGAGAGGAATCTACTCCACCTCTATCCACAAGGGGACCCTCGATGAGAGCCCTGCAGCTTACAAAGGGATTGATCAGATTTTAGAGGCGATTGGCGAGAGTGTGGAGGTTGTCGATATCATCAAACCCCTCTACAACTTTAAGAGTCCCTAAGGGGGACAAAACTCACCTTAGCAACAACCCCTTGCCTTATCCTCCCTTTATAATCTTTGGTTACCAAAAGGAGATCTTGGCCATACCCCTCCCCTACAGGAATAACCATCTTCCCCCCATTGGCCAACTGGTCAAGAAGCGGTTGGGGTAATATTGGAGGAGCGGCTGTCACCATGATACGGTCAAAGGGACCTTTCTCGGGCCAACCCAATTTAGCGTCAGCTAGTTTGAATTCAATATTGGTGTACCCCGCTTGGTTAAGACGCTCTTTAGCCTTCAAGTAGAGCTCTTCAACCCTTTCAACCGTGTAGACCCTCTCTACTGCTTTAGCTAAGAGGGCTGTCTGGTACCCTGAGCCGGTCCCAATCTCCAGCACCCTACTCTCCCTCTTAAGGTCTAGGAGAATTGTCATCTCAAGGACTAAGCTCGGTTGGGATATGGTCTGACCATATCCGATGGGAAAGGGGGTATCTTTATGGGCCTGCTCTTTGTAGAACTCCATAAAGTAGGCGCGGTCTAGCTCTTTATAGTATTGAGTTATCTCAGCTCTTCTATCCATTTTTGCCCCTAATAGTACTCTATCATATCCCATTTCTAAAAAGCTAAAAAAACTTTGTACATTTTTATGTTACAGGTTTGGCAGAGCTTCTCCACTTCGACCAAATTGTCTCTCTTTAATATTTGATAAAAAGGATGGGTGTCTAATGACATAGTTGCCCTAGTTTGGCGATAAATGCACAAATTTCACCTTCTAAACCATAAATTTTGTACCCAATTTTGTCAGAAGTATAAAATCCTATCGCTATTTCTATAACCTTTACTTTTTAGAATGAGTCTAAAATATAAGAAACATCGAACATCTGACACCTCTAACTCTTTATAATATAAGAAAATAGATGTTGACGCCATATTTTATTAGAATTAGAATGTAGGTACATTAGATTTAAAAGGAGGGGGATATGGTCAAATTTTATCAATTATTTATAGTGGTCTC
>DUOJ01000046.1 GCA_012838895.1 Spirochaetales bacterium | reverse complement strand
TTGACCGGGTCGCCTTTGTCTTTGCCGTTAAAGACCGGCCTGGCTCCCTCTTCGATGTGCTACGTATCCTCTCTAAGTATGGGTTGAACATGAAGAAATTGGAGTCACGCCCCATCTTGGGAAAACCTTGGGAGTACTCATTCTTTGTCGAAGCCGAGATGATAGAAGAGGAGCTCTTTGAGAAGGCGACTGAAGAACTGATTGCCTCGAGTGCCTCTTTTAGAATTTTAGGAACCTTCCACGGAGACCGGAGGTAGGGTGTGGGCGAGGTCTACCCCTTTACCCCAGTCAAGCTCTTTATGGGGGTGTTGGTAGCCAATAAAGAGGGTCTTACCCACCTCCTCTCCCTCCTAGAGGAGCACTATGGGGAGATTGAGGCGAGCTCTGAGCCCGTTGAGTTTACCTTTAGCGACTACTACGACAGTGAGATGGGGGGGAGGCCGTGGCGCCTCTTCCTTATCTTCAAAGAGGAGATCGACCCCGAGCGGTTAGCCTCGATAAAGCTCCACACCAACACCTTGGAGGAGTACTTTAAGGTGGAAGGGCGAAGGGTGGTGAATCTCGACCCGGGGATTATGGGGAGTGCCAGTTTAATCTTAGCAACGACTAAAAACAGGAGTCACCGCATCCCTCTACAGCAGGGGATCTACGCCGAGATGACTCTCCACTACAGCAACAAGCACTACAACAGCTTCCCTTGGACCTATCCCGATTATAAGAGTGAAGAGGTTCAAGCCTTCTTCCTCAAAGCGCGACGCTCTTTTTTGAAGCAAAGCTAAAGTTTTGCCCCTTCTTTGGTATGAAGCGGGGCGCTACCCTCTTTTTTATTACACTCCTCTTACTAACTACTTGCCAACCCACAACTCTCGTTGAAGTTGTTTTGGGGGAGAGTCACCCTTGGGAGGTGGCCTCAGGGAGGCGCTTCTGGTACACCCTTATCTACCAAGTGGAAGGGGTCTTTGAGCAAGTTGAGCTCCCCATTGGGAAGCGCAAGGTGGAGCTCCTCCTCCCCCCAGGAAAGACCACCATCTTAGCTGCCTACCCGCTGGGGAATGGGGCCCCTTTAGGGGGCGCCTTTCAAGGGGAAACGCGGGTCGAACTCCTCTACGAGAGGGGGGCTTTGGCTGAAGCGCTTCTCAGCTTTGCTAAATTTTACTACGCACCCCTAGAGACCCTCTCTTTTGAATATCTGGCTGAGCAGCTCCTTCAAAAGAGGGGGGAGGGGGATGGGTTTGATTGGAACTATTTAGTGAAGGAGATTGGTAACGGCACCTTAAAGGAGAGCTCCCTTAAACTCCTCCCTTTGGGGGATGTTGTTTTAACAGACCTCCCAGTGGGTTACTGGGTGAGTGAGAAGGGGTGCTACCCCTCATTTTACTCCTTCTTGGACAAAGAGGTGGTGGTAGAGAATCTGCCTCCGGGGTTGAGTCGTTATGTTAACTTAGAGGCTAAGATGGAGTTGCGCATTTTATCCTCTGCGGATGAGCCCCCCTTCTGGCACATAACAACCCTCGACACTCTCCTTATGATTAGCGACAGTGCCTATCAGAGATTACTAGAGAGTTCTTATAGGGAGCGCTGACGACCTCTATTTATCTTTAATCGAGGTAGTGCTTGAGAGGAAAGCGAGTTTCTGCTCCATGCTCTCTAAAAGTTTCACCATTTTATTGATTTTCCAGTACCAGCAAATGACGTTTCTCAAGATTAGGATAACGATGACACAGATGGCAACAACTAAAACGGTAATCAGGATTGTTTGGCCAGCACCGATTCCTAACATGGAAAATAGCTCCTTTATCATAAAATACCTCCACACCTTATGTGGCGACAGTATACCACTGAAAAAGTGGGAGGGCTATTTTATTTTATTACAATGTTGACCAGTTTATCGGGGACTATAATTGTCTTAATAATCTCTTTGCCACTAATCAGTTCTTGAATCCTATCACTTTCCATGGCACTCTCTAGGAGCGCTTCGCGGCTACTCCCTTTTGTGGCATCGAAGCGGAAGCGCACTTTACCGTTGACCTGCACCACAATTTCAAGTTCATCATCGATGGTGAGCTCCTCAATATAGGGGGGCCATGCCACGTTGGCGACGGAGGGTGTATTGCCCGCCCGCTGCCAAAGCTCTTCGGCTAAGTGGGGGACGTAGGGGGCGAGGGTTAAGATAAAGGGTTCCCAAATTGAACGGGGTAGGGTCTCTATTTTATAGAGCTCATTGACCATCACCATCATCTGGGCAATCGCAGTGTTGAAGAGGAGGTTAGCTGTATCGTGGTTCACTTTCTTAATCGTTTTGTGGAGGGTCTTTAAGACATTCTCTGGAGGTTCTTCATCGACGATGGGGCGCTCTGACAATCTCCAAAGACGGTCTAAGAAGCGATAAACGCCCATAATACCGGTGGTAGTCCACGGTTTTGAGACCTCAAGTGGTCCCATGAACATCTCGTACATCCGCATCGCATCGGCCCCGTACTCTGTGATTATCTCGTCGGGGTTGATGACGTTCTTAAGGCTTTTTGACATCTTGGCGACAACGCGCTCAAGTCGCTCGCCGGTCGCTTTCTCAACAAAGAGATCTTCGCCCCTCTCTTCAACCTCATCGGAGGGGACCAATGATTTGTCTTTGCGCTGGAAAGCAAAGGAGGTGATCATCCCCTGGTTAACTAAGCGATGAAAGGGTTCGATGGTGTTGACCAAGCCAAGGTCAAACAAAACTTTGTGCCAGAAACGGGCATAGAGGAGGTGGAGAACAGCGTGTTCAGCCCCTCCCACATAGAGGTCAACTGGCATCCAATAGTTAATTGCCTCTTGGGAGGCAAACTCTTGGGTGTTGTGGGGGTCGAGGTAGCGGAGGTAGTACCAACACGAACCGGCCCATTGGGGCATAGTGTTGGTCTCTCGGCGAGCAGCACCTTTACAGTTGGGGCAGGTTGTGTTGACCCACTCTTCAATAGTGGCCAAGGGGCTCTCTCCGGTCCCTGAGGGGGCGTAAGAGTCGACCTCGGGGAGGAGGAGGGGAAGCTCCTCTTCGGGGATAGGGACAATACCACACTTGTCACAGTGGACGAGGGGGATTGGTTCTCCCCAGTAGCGTTGGCGGGAGAAGACCCAGTCGCGCAGTTTATAGTTGACTGCAAAATGGCCCAGTCCCTCTCTCTCGAGCCAGGCGTTCATCTTCTCAATGGCCTCCTCTTTATTGAGGCCATCGATGAAGCCTGAATTGACGTGAAGGCCATCTTCGACCCACGCCTCTTCTTGGACATCGACACTACTTTTAAGAACCTCAATGATGGGGAGGTTAAACTTCTTGGCAAATTCCCAGTCTCTAGTATCGTGGGCTGGAACCGCCATAATAGCCCCCGTCCCATAAGAGATGAGGACATAGTCGGCAATCCAGATGGGGATCTCTTGGTTATTAACCGGGTTGATGGCGTAAGAGCCGCTGAAGACCCCGCTCTTATCTTTAGCTAAATCGGTGCGCTCAAGGTCCGATTTGTGCTTAGCTTGGTCTATGTAGGCGTTGGCAGCGGAGCGTTGTTCCTCTTTAATTAACTTCCCCACTAGGGGGTGTTCAGGGGCAACCACCATGTAGGTGGCCCCAAAGAGGGTGTCGCTTCGGGTAGTGTAGACCTCAAGGTGCTCTTCACTACCTACTATTTTAAACTTAACGGTGGCCCCTTCACTGCGCCCAATCCAGTTGCGTTGCATCGCCTTAATCGACTCTGACCACTCGAGGGGCTCAAGGTCGTTTAAGAGGCGGTCAG
Organism: Spirochaetales bacterium; assembly: GCA_012838895.1. Taxonomy (GTDB): domain Bacteria; phylum Spirochaetota; class Spirochaetia; order Sphaerochaetales; family Sphaerochaetaceae; genus DUOJ01. Next base: position 21,816 of record DUOJ01000046.1, on the reverse strand, counting down.
CGTAGGCGGTAATCTTCAAGATCCATTGCCTAATATTTTTGCGGGTTACTAAAGAACCGCACCGCTCACATTTGCCATCCTTAACCTCTTCGTTGGAGAGACCGGTTAGGCAGTCGGGGCACCAGTTGATGGGGGTTTCAGCCTCGTAAGCCAGCCCCTTTTTATAGAGTTGAAGGAAGATCCACTGGGTCCATTTGTAGTACTCTTCACTATGGGTTGATACTTCCCTACTCCAGTCGTAGCAGAAACCGAGACTCTTAATTTGGTTGCGGAAGTTGTTGATATTCCTCTCGGTAGTCGCGCGGGGGTGGGTGCCGGTTTTAATGGCGTAGTTTTCAGCCGGTAGACCAAAAGAGTCGAACCCCATGGGGTGGAGGACGTTGTAACCATTCATCCGTAAGTAGCGACAGTAGATGTCGGTCGCCGTGTACCCCTCGGGGTGGCCAACGTGGAGCCCCTCTCCGGAAGGATAGGGGAACATATCGAGGACGTAAAGGCGCTTATCGGCAGGAACTGTTGGATCTTCAGTTACTTTGAAAGTTTGGTTTTTATCCCAAAAATCTTGCCACTTCTTCTCAATCTCTGTAAATGGGTATGTGCTCATGGGCGAATCATACCGTTGTCATAAAATGGTGTCAATGCAACGCGTTTTGATTCACTTTCATCCTTGCCGACTCGATGCGTCGCCCCTTCATTGAGACGATAGTGAACTGGCCAAAGGGGAACTCAATCTTATCTCCAGGGAGGGGGATCCTCCCCATCTCCTCAATTAGAAAGGCCGCTAGGGTGCAAGAGAGGTCTTCTCTTTCAATGCGGAGATCTAAATCGTCCTTGATCTGTTGCATCGTGGTGTCGGCTTTAATGAGGAAGGTCCCATCGCCCTCCTCCTTGATTCTCAGAAGCTCGCCTGTTTCGTGTTCATCGTAGATCTCCCCAAAGAGTTGCTCCACAATATCTTCGAGGGTGACAATCCCCGAGAGCCCCCCATACTCATCAAGAACAACAGCTAGCTGGAGCTTCTCCTGTTGAAACTGCACCATCATGGCGTCAAGCTTCCGCGACTCGGGGACATAGATAGGGGGATGCGAGAAGAGGGCAATTTTCTCACCGCCGCGCCCCTCAACCTTGGCCGCTAGGGCGTCGCGTAGGAGGAGGACTCCCACGATATTCTCCTTCTCATCCTTAAAGACGGGGACGCGGGCATAGCCGCTTTCAACCATCACCGGGAAGGCTTCGTCAAGGGTGAGCTCTCCATCGAGGCTAAAGACCTCGGTGCGGTGGGTCATCACCGATTTAACCGGAGCTTCACTAAAGTGGAGCACTTTTTGAACTAAGGCCCCCTCCCACTCTTCAACAACCCCCTCATCTTCAGCAGCATCAACAACGTGCATTAGACTCTCAAGGGAGAGGGAGGTCCCCTTTCGCTTCCCAAAGAGGCGTGTAATAAAGGAGCTAATAGTGCGCACCACAGTGACAACTGGAAAGAGGAGATAGGTGAGCCCTTTAATAGGATAGGCGCTCATTTTGGCAATCTCAACATTGTAGTTGATGGCGAGTTGTTTGGGGGTAATCTCCCCAAAGATGAGGATAACAAGGGTTAAAAGCCCGGTAGCAACCCCAACTACATGACTGCCACCTAAAGAGAGGGCTAAGGTTGTGGTGAGGGCTGAGGCTGTAATATTGACGACGTTGTTGCCAATTAAGATCGTTGTCAAAAGGAGATCGGAGGCTTTAAAGAGGGAGGCGACAAGGCGACTTACTCGCCTATTTTCACCCTCCAGGGTGCGAATCTGGACAAAAGAGAGGCTGGTAAAGGCGGTCTCGGCTGCCGAAAAGAAGGCTGACAAGAGAATTAATATTATGATGATAACTATGTGGAGCGCCATGGCAAGTTTCCTGAAAAGGAGATCTTTATCATAGGGATACTATATAGGAGGGGAGGTTAGTAGGCAAGAAGAACGACTCCACAGACAAGCAGAAATTGGGCTAAGGAGTAGCTCATCATAACCATCACATTGTCATCTGCTGGGCGCCCAATAACCCGCATAGCAATCAAGAAGTCAGAAAAGCCAAAGAGGAGGGCCCCCATGAAGGCTAAGAGGGTCCCCAAAAGGGGGCCTTTAGACCAAGTGAGGGTGGAGGCAATCACCAAGAGATCTATGAGGAGGGAGTAGACGATGAGGGAGGGGGTGTAGCGGTGCCCATGGCGACAAATAGTCTTCCAAAACCAGATGGTGAGGGGAACTAGAAAGAGAGTTGTCAACACCATTAGGGGGGAGATGAGGTTAGGGAGGGAGAAGAGGAGAAACCAGAGGAAGTAGCAGATGTGGGCTAGGATGAAAGAGATAGACCCTAAGATGAAGAAAGTGTTGGCCTCTTTTGAGTTGAAGAGGAGGAAAAAGTCGCCTAGAAAACTAAATCCTAAGGCGAGGTAAATTAGATGGGGTCTCTCTCCCTGGTAGGTGGTTATAAACATCAAGAGAAGGAGGGGCATCAAGAGCGATTTGGTTATTCGGGTGACCCACTTAAAGCTTTGGTAATTGCCAATCAGGTTTCCGGATAAAGCAAAAGAGAAGAGGACGGCGCTAAGGAATCCAAGCGGAGAGAGCATCACAAACCTCCACCCCATTTTAACCCATCTAAAGGGGGCGTCAATGGCCAATGCTTTGCAAATCAATCCAAAAAGTATATAATGGGGGTCAATGGCAAAGAAGAAGTCCCCAAACGGGTCGATGACCTACGATGAGAGCAAAATCCAAACACTGAGCGCCCTAGAGCATATTCGTCTTCGTCCCGGGATGTACATTGGACGACTGGGAGATGGGTCGCACTTTGAAGATGGAATCTATATCCTCATTAAAGAGGTTGTCGATAACAGTGTTGATGAATTTATCATGGAGAGTGGGAATCGTATTACCATTCGACTCAAAGATAATTTAGTGAGTGTACGCGACTATGGGAGAGGAATTCCCCTTGGCAAAGTGGTGGAGTGTGTCTCGGTAATTAATACCGGAGGGAAGTTCAACGACGACGTTTTCCAGTTCTCGGTAGGGCTCAACGGAGTGGGGACCAAAGCGGTCAACGCCCTCTCTTCCCACTTTAAGGTGACCAGCTTTAGAGAAGGGACCTTCTTTGAGGCGATTTTTAGCCAAGGGAAGTTGGAGAGTGAGAAGCGGGGCAAGAGTGATGAGAGCGATGGGACCTTAATCGAATTTATCCCCGACAACAGCCCCAATATCTTTGGTGAATACGCCTTCCAGAATGAATTTATCGAAGAGCGGCTCTGGAACTACGCCTACCTCAATACCGGTCTAACGCTCGACTTTAACCGTAAGCTCTTCAGCAGTAAGAATGGATTGCTCGACTTGTTAGATAAACATGTGGGGGGGGATGGCCTCTATAAAACGATCCATTACCGTGATAAGAAGATTGAATTTGCCTTTACCCACACCAACAACTATGGGGAGAACTACTTCTCCTACGTCAACGGACAACACACCAGCGACGGAGGGACCCACCTCTCAGCTTTTAAAGAGGGGATTCTTAGGGGGATTAACGAGTTCTTTAAGAAGTCGTACAGCGCCCCCGATGTGCGCGACGGTTTAACGGGAGCAATCTCAATTAAACTCCAAGACCCCATCTTTGAGAGTCAAACCAAGAACAAATTGGGTAACACCGAAGTGCGCACCTGGATAACCCAAAGTGTCCGTGAGGCTATTGCCGATTTCCTCCTAAAGAACCCCGATGAGGCTGAGAAGCTCTCTAGCAAGATTGCCAACAACGAGAAGCTCCGCAAAGAGCTGGCCGCTGTTAAGGGGGCTGCCCGTGAAGCTGCTAAGAAGGTCTCTCTCAACATTCCAAAGCTCAAAGATTGTAAGTGGCACCTCAACCAAAACGGAGAGAAGGGGGAGAAGTCGATGATCTTCCTCACCGAAGGCGATTCGGCTTCGGGCTCGATGGTGAGTGTCCGCGATGTCTACTCCCAAGCAATCTTCAGCCTCCGGGGTAAGGTGCTCAACGTCTTCTCTAAGAAGAGGAGCGATATCTACAAAAATGAAGAGCTCTACAACTTGATGATTGCCCTTGGTATAGAGAATAGTATTGAAGACCTCCGCTACGGTAAGGTGATTATAGCTACCGATGCTGATACCGACGGTTACCATATCCGTAACCTCTTGATGACCTACTTCTTAACCTACTTTGAAGACCTAGTTTTAGCGGGGCGCCTCTACATCTTGGAGACCCCTTTATTTAGGGTACGCAACAAGAAAGAGACAATCTACTGTTTCAACGAGAATCAGAAAGATGAGGCCTTTAAACAGCTCAAGGGCGCCGAAATTACCCGCTTTAAAGGGTTAGGGGAGATCAATCCCAAAGAATTTAAGCAATTTATTGGGGAAGAGATGCGCCTAATTCCAGTCTCAATCTCCTCCTCAAGGGAGATACATCAAACAATGAAATTCTATATGGGGGACAACACCCCTGAGCGGAGAGAGTTCATTATGGAGAATCTCATCTAATGGCTCACGCTGATAAAGTATTTAAGGATAATTTTTTAGAATACGCCTCCTATGTGATTAAAGATCGAGCTATCCCCGACATTGGCGATGGGTTAAAACCGGTCCAGAGGCGGATTATCCACTCACTCTTTGAGATGGATGATGGGAAGTTCCACAAAGTGGCCAATGTGGTGGGGCACTGTATGAAGTACCACCCCCACGGTGACGCCTCAATTGGGGATGCTCTAGTCAACTTGGCCAATATGGAGCTCTTTATCGACCGGCAGGGGAACTTTGGAAACGTCTTAACGGGCGACTCCGCCGCGGCCCCCCGTTATATTGAGTGTCGTATCCTCCCCTTTGCTAAAAAGGTGCTCTACAACCCTGAGCTCACCGAGTTTACCGATTCATACGATGGGCGTAACCGTGAGCCGGTTGTTTTCCCTGCTAAGCTACCAGTGGTCTTGATTCAAGGGACCGAAGGGATTGCCGTGGGGATGTCGACCAAGATTTTACCCCACAACCTCTTTGAAGTGATTGATGCGATGGCAGCGGCCCTCCAAGGGAAACCCTTTCAGCTCTACCCCGACTTTTCAACGGGGGGGTATATGGATGTCTCGGCTTACGACGATGGGGAGGGGAAGGTGCTCCTTAGAGCTAAGCTCAACACCAAAGACCCCAAGCGGATAGTAATTGAAGAGCTCCCCTTTGGGATCACCACCGAGCGGATGATAAAGTCGGTTGAAGACGCAGCCCGTAAAGGGAAGTTGAAAATTGCTTCAATTAACGACTTCACGGCTGAGAAGGTCAATATTGAGATCACCTTAGCGCGCAACACCTACGCCAAAGATGTGGTTGATGCCCTTTATGCCTTTACCGCCTGTGAACAGTCAATCTCAATTAACCCACTGGTAATTGACAATCTCACCCCCAGAATCGTCCCCGTCACCGAGATGGTTAAATACCATGCCCAACGCCTCCTTGAGATTTTGGAGAAGGAGTTGATCTTGGAGAGGGGTCACCTCAATGAGCGCCTCTTTGAACGCACCTTGGAGCGCATCTTTGTCGAGGAGCGGATCTACAAAGGGATTGAGGAGAAGCGGAGCCAAAATGAGGTGATTGAAGCCGTCTTAAGTGGCTTTGAACCCTTTAGAGACCAAATCTCCCGCGAGGTGACAGAAGAAGATGTCGATAAACTCTTAAGAATCCCCATTAGGCGGATCAGCCTTTTCGATATCGAGAAGAACCGCCAAGAGATTGAGTCGATTAAGGGGCGTCTCAAAGAGATTGCCAAACACCTCAAAAACTTGACCGATTACGCCCTCTCATACCTTGAGGAGGTGAAGAAGATTGCCGACCCGATTCACAGTGAGCGGCGCACCACCATCTCTTCCTATGAGAAGACCGACGTTAGAGAGGCGGCCAACCGCAACTTGTCGCTCAAGTACGACGCTGCTACCGGCTACTTAGGGTACGATATGCGGCAAGGGGTCAATCAGTTTATGGTCTCCACCTTTGACCGTATCTTGATAATCCAGAAGGATGGGACCTATTTTGTCACCGATGTCCCCGATAAGATTTTTGTTGGCAAGGGGATGCGTTACTGTGCTTTAGCCGATAAAGAGGAGATGGATAAGGTGGTCTTCACCGTCATCTACCAAGAGAAGAGTCTCAAATACCTCTTTATTAAGCGCTTTGTAATTAATCAATTTATCTTGAATAAGAGTTACCAAATTCTCCCCAAGGGGCCCTTCCAACTCTACGCCCTCTCAACCCACGAAGATGCCCGCATTACCATTCAGTATAAGGCGGGGCGGGGTTATAAGAATTTAGAGGATCGCACCTATTTCTCCCGGTTCCTAGTTAAAGGGGTACGGGCTAAGGGGGTGCGTCTCACCACTAAAGAGGCTCAAACAATAAGGATTAAGCGGGAAAATGACCCTAAAGCTGCCGATGACCTCTCACTATTTAAGGATATAGACCCTTTTGATGATGACGAATAAAGAGTTCAAACAGCGTATCCTCTACGAAGATAACCACCTCATTGTAATCAATAAACTCCCGGGAGAGTTGGTCCAAGGGGACACGACAGGAGACCAAACCCTCGCTGATGATGTGCGCCTCTACCTCAAAGAGACCTATGGGAAAGAGGGGAATGTCTTTCTGGGAATCCCCCACCGCCTCGACCGTCCCACCAGTGGGATTGTGATCTACACTAAAACCGAGAAGGCCCTCAAAAGGATGCACGCCCTCTTTCGCGAAGAGGGGGCGGTGGAGAAACTCTACTGGGCTGTCGTTGAATCTCTCCCTAAAGGCGATGAGGGATTGGTAGTCCACCACCTCACTCGTAACCGAGAGAAGAACCGCTCTTATGCTACCCCAGGGGAGCGTAAGGGGAGTCAATTAGCTAAGATGAGCTACAAGATTAGGGGGGCGAGCAAGTCGTTCTTCCTTTTGGAGATTAATCTAATTACCGGCAGGCACCACCAGATAAGGGCCCAGCTTAATGCCCTCGGCTCCTCCATTAAGGGGGACCTCAAGTATGGGGCACGCCGCTCAAATGAGGGGGGAGGTATCCACCTCCACGCCCGTGAGGTGAGTTTCATCCACCCCGTTAAGGGGGAGAGGGTGACGATTGAGGCGCTACCTCCCAAAGACCCTATCTGGGACTACTTTGTTGAATTGTTGTCTTGAAAGACAATACCAATCTTGTTTATTCCATCAGCTTTGACAAGGAGAGGCTCTTCACTAACGACATGGCGGAAGTGCTCACTCTCCTCAACTAGGGGGAGAGAGTCGAGAAAGTTGAAGTCGATTCTCCCATCTTTGACGGGGGGATTAACCGTCAAATAGATGGTCCCCAGAGATGTAATGTTTTGGAAGAAGTGGGTTCCTTGACTGGGTTCCACCTGGTAGGAGGTGAGGCCACTCTCAATAATCACCCGCGCCTTGGAGATTTGGGACCAGACAACAGGAATTCCGAGCCACGGGTCGCTTGAACCTAAACGCCCGGCAACGATTAAGATGTACTCTTTATCAAAGGCGATAAACTTTTCGTTAATTTTGGCAATTTCACCCGCCATCTCCACCGTTTGGGAGGGGGCAAAGCTCTCCCGTTTAATGTAGACAATATCGGTTAGGTTGTCGCAGTAGCCGTTCCCCATCACGTGGTTTGAGAGGAGCATAGCGCGCTCCTTCTCCTCCTCTTTAATCTGTGTGTCAGCCGATTCAAACCCTGAAACAATGGGTCTAATTTGTAGGAGGCTAAACTCGGGCTTCTTCCACGAGGGGCGGTTGAGGTTACAGGCAAACTCAATCTCGATGGGGGTCGCCATCACCTCCTCCCCAAAAGAGAGGAGGTCTTTCACAATCTGGGCAATTGGGTAACTGTTGTACTTCAAAATTGAGTTGAAGGTGATCACCTTCTCCCCTTCAGCATTAAACTGGTCAACTAATACCCCCCGCTCTGAATCGAAGGTGGAGACAACATGGCGTAACACCTCGGGGTGTCTTTGGGCCTCCTCTAATGCTACCGAGACCAAGTTTTCGGGGTTCTCGTCGGGGGTGTAGGGCTTTCGCATATCGAGGGCATAAAAGTGGGTTTGGGCACTCGACTCTGTCCCCCCCAGGTATTGTACATTGCGCTTAGGGTAGGCGGGGGAGAAGCGGTAGGCAACTCCGTCATCAACAACGCTTTTACCAAAGCCAACACTGAACATCCCCACCCCATCTTCGGCATCTTCGTTTCCCACTGGGTAGAAGTTAAGAGAACGGGCCACCCCAGCAAAGTTGGGGTACCAGAAGTCACCATGGCCACTCCCAATAACCTGCTGAATGATAACCGCCATCCGCTCCTCTTCAACCATATGGCTAGTAGCTCTCAAGTACTCTTTGCTCTTCTTATAAAAGACCGAAGCGTAGACACAAGCGATGGCGCTAGCCAACGCTTGGAGGCGCTCTGCATCTGTTCCAGTATTGGGGAGCATACACGTTTCATATACTCCGGCAAAGGGTTGGTAGATTGAGTCCTCCAGCATACTAGAAGAGCGCACAGCAATGGGAACCTTGATGGTATTGATGATCACCTCAAGGTCTTTCATCAGCTCTTCGGGGAGGGGCTTCGAGAGGAATATGCGCCTGAGTGTCTCATCGGGGAGGGTCGCGGTGGCGAGGTAGTGGAGTTCATTCTCCTCCATAAATTGGTCAAAGAGTTCGGTTGTAATTACCACTGTTCTTGGGATTGAGAGGTACATCATCGGGTACTTGTCGATGATATCACTTTGGCGCAGTTGGTAGTCTATAAAGGCGAGACCGCGCCCTTTTCCCCCAATAGAGCCCGATCCAATGCGACTAAAGAAGGAGAGTTCATCGTAGTTGTCCCTCTTAAATTGGGCAATAACCCCCTTACCACGGTTGAAGCGGAACTCTTTAATTAAATCGATAAGTTGCCGGCGAAGCTCTTCGGGCTGAGGATAGTCTTCGGGGCGGTAGGGTCTGAAGAGGTTAGCCAAGACGTAGAGGCTCCGTGCTTTGAGCCAGCGGGAGAAATCATTACGGCTGGCGTGGTTGACAAACGACTCAATGGGGATTGTCTCGAGGGTGTGTTGTAATTCCCTTAAAGTTTCAGCCCTGGCAATCTCATTGCCACTCTCGTGGTGGCGGAAGATGAAGGGGCCAAAGCCGTAGTTCTCAAAGAGGTAGAGTTTCAAGTCGTTGAGAAGCGATGAGCTCAGTTTCCAGATAAAGGAGGCAGAGACGCTATCAGCATCATCTTTGTAGTCGGCATTAGTCGACTGTAACAAGAGGGGAAGATCAGGCTCCTTGCTCCTAATAAACCGACACAACTTTAATCCTGCTTCACTGTCGCTCTTCCCCTCTTTATCAAAATTGACATCGGTAATGATTCCTAAGACGTTCTTATTAAAGGCGTCGTAGAGGGCAATTGCCTCTTCGTAGTTTTGGGCTAAAACAATCTTCGGACGCCCCCGCATCCTGAGGGCAGCTCCCCAGGGGGTGAGGTCCTCGCTCATGCTCATGCGAGTTTGTTGAATGATAGCTTTGTAGAGGAGGGGGAGGTAAGTTGAGTAGAAGCGGACCGAGTTCTCCACCAAGATAATAACCGGTACCTCAGCCTCTGTTTGGGCATCGTGGAGGGCGTTCATCTTATCTTCAATCAGTTTAATCATGGCGAGGAAGATGTTAGAGTTCCCCTGCCAATAGTAGAGGTAGTCGATAGCTGCAATATTGCGCTTTTTAAGGGCTAAGCTGACGTGGTGGGTAGGCGAGGGGGAGAGGGCCACCACCGGAAGGGTGGGGTATTGCATCTTGATGCTTTGGGCCAACTCGATGACGTTGGTCTCCCCTAGTTCCATCATAGTAATGACTAAATCAGCTTCAGTTGTCTTTAAGAGATAGAAGAGGTCTTCTCGGGTGCGGGCAAAGGAGATCTTGGGGGGATTGGTGAGCCCCAACTGGGTATACTCTCGAAAGAGCTCCTCTTCAACCCTCCCATCAGCCTCAATTAAGAATTGGTCGTATTCACTACAGATGAGGACAACATTGTAGATGTGTCGGGGCATCAACTCCCCAAAAGGATCGCTGTTTCTCAACATTTTTCTCATGGCAAATATCGTAGCATAGAAAGGTAAGATTAAACAGATTTATCCCCAACAGGAATTTTGTCCTGACGGAATTAAACTTATAAAATATAACTTAAAGAGATCCAACTATTGGGAATTCCCCAATAGTTCAAAGTGGCTTATCAAGCGCAATAAATCATTACCCCTAAAGAGCGCTTAAGGTCCTTTCTCTAGATGGGTTAGAACAGCACAATGCAAAAGAGTCGACCTGATTTTGCCACTCCAAATGGTTGACTATTTTATGTAGAATTATCTCTCCACCCCCTATTGACTTAAAAAAACAATGCATCTACATTTTTTTAAAAGTATATTAGCGACTAGGGGGGCTCTTATGTACAATTATGATGAATTTATGGCTAATCTTGAGCGTCGAAACCCAGCCGAAGGGGAGTTTATCCAAGCTGTAGGCGGTGTCGTCGAATCGGTAATCGACCTTGTTAACGATAATCCTGCCTATATAAATGCCAAAATCCTTGAGCGCATCACAGAGCCTGATCGGGTCGTCAGCTTTAAAGTTGAGTGGGAAGATGATGACCACAATGTCCAAGTTAACCGTGGTTATAGGGTGCAGTTTAACAACACCCTAGGCCCCTACAAAGGGGGGTTACGGTTCCACTCCAGCGTTTCGCTGGGTTCCTTTAAGTTTCTTGGGTTTGAACAAACCTTTAAAAATAGTTTAACCACCCTCCCTCTAGGGGGAGCCAAGGGGGGGAGCGATTTTAGCCCCCGTGGAAAGAGCGATAACGAGATTATGCGCTTTTGCCGCGCCTTCATGACCCAACTTCAAAAATATATTGGCCCTGAAACTGATATCCCTGCTGGTGATATTGGAGTGGGTGCCAAAGAGATTGGCTACCTCTATGGGCAATACAAACGAATTAGAGATGAAAACGCAGGGGTGTTAACTGGCAAAGGCCACCTTTGGGGAGGCTCGCTTATTAGACCCGAAGCCGCCGGCTACGGAGCCGTCTACTTTGCCCGAGAGATGCTTAAGCGCTACAACGACACTCTAGAGGGGAAGAGAGTTGCTGTCTCTGGGTTTGGAAACGTTGCTTGGGGCGTTGTCAAAAAGGCGACTGAACTGGGGGCCAAGGTGGTCACCATCAGTGGCCCTGATGGCTACATCTATGACGAAGAGGGGGTCTCAACCCAAGAGAAGTGGAACTACATGGTGCAACTGCGCCTCTCCAATAACGACATCGTTGCCCCCTATGCCCAACGCTTTGGGGCCCAGTTTATCCCCCGTAAAAAGCCGTGGGAGGTCCCCGTTGATTTAGCCTTCCCCTGTGCCATTCAAAACGAATTGTCCCTTGAAGATGCCCAAAGCTTAGTTGCCAATGGGGTAAAATATGTTTTAGAGACCTCAAATATGGGGTGTCGGCGAGAGGCTGAGAACTTCTTCATTGCCCAGAAGATCCCCTACGGACCAGGCAAAGCGGTCAATGCTGGAGGCGTTGCTGTCTCGGGTCTTGAGATGGCTCAAAATGCGATGAAGCTGAGTTGGACGGCCCAAGAGGTTGATGATAAACTACAGCAGATTATGCAAAATATACACAAAGCGTGTCTCACCCACAGCCCCGAAGAGGGGGGGTATGTCAACTACGTTAAAGGGGCGAACATCGCCGCCTTTAAGCGAGTCGCCGATGCGATGTTAGAGTTAGGGTATTAAAGTGTCGATTGATTTGATTAGAGAGCTAACCCAAATGGGTGGTCCCAGTGGCTATGAAGGGGATGTTGGCGCCTTTATAAGAGAGAAGCTAGCTGGGATAGGAGAACTATCTACCGATAAGATTGGAAACATAGTGTGTAAAATTGAGGGGAGCGACCCTAAAGCTCCCCACCTCCTACTAGCAGCCCACCAAGACGAGGTCGCCTTTATGGTGAGCGAGATAACCGACCAGGGCTTTTTACGCTTTATAGGCCTTGGTGGGTGGAATCCTCTCACTCTCCCCTCCTCGCCTGTCGAAGTAATCTCAGAGAGTGGTGAGCGCCACTACGGGGTTATTGGACAACTCCCTCCCCACTTTGCCCCCCAAGGCGAGACCCCTAAAATACCTACTATCGACGAGCTCTTTATCGACATTGGAGCCCGCTCAAGGGAAGAGGTAAAAGAGTTTTATCAAGTGAGAGTGGGCTCTTTAATACTCCCTTACGCCCCCTTTGTTTATAACCCCAAAGGGGAGGTGATCTTCTCTAAAGCTTTCGATGACCGTATCGGTGTGGCGGCCCTTATCGAACTCGCCCAATTGGTTAAAGAGAAGAGTGTTGCTGCAACCCTCTCTTTCGCCTTTACCGTTCAAGAAGAGGTGGGGGTGCGGGGGGCGAAAGTGTTGGCCCAATCAATTGAGGCTGATGCCGCTATAGTCGTCGAAGGGGCCCCAGCTGACGATGTCCCCTCTAATATAAGTGCGCCTCAAACGGCTTTGGGGAAGGGAGTACACCTGCGCATTTACGACCCCTCCCATATTGGCCATCCAGGGCTATTAAAGCTGGCACGTAGTAGCGCTAGGCGGGAGAAGATCGGGGTGCAGGAGGCGGTTCGTAAAGGGGGCGGGACCGATGCTAGAGAGATTGCTCTAGCCAAGGGAGGCATCCCCACCATCGTGTGTGGAGTTGGGGTACGCTACGCCCATAGCCACAACTCTTTAATCTCCCTTTGTGACTACCGTAATCTAGTGAAGTTATTATTTGCTATCAGTCAAGATATGACAAATTTGGAATGATACTAGATTTATTCAAAAGTTATATATACACTATATATAGTGTGCTTTTTTAGAAACGAATAACTTTACATATATATCTTGCGTACCCCAAATTTATGTGCTAATCTCAATATCGCCCGCTAATGCGGGTTAAATTATGTTAGAGGGGATTAGTTGTGGCTACATTGAAAAACGAACTTTCACCGTTAGGACGGAAGATATTTTTAGATCGTTATGCACTTAAAGATGGGAAAAAAGAGACGGTTAAGGTGGGAGACCTTGTCGTCGCGGTTAGTAATATCGAGACCGGGCAACGTGAGATAGGTAATGTAGCCTCTATGAAGGGGGATGATTTAACGGTCCTTCTTGAGGATGGGACAGAGGTAAACACCACGCGAGAGAATGTTGATAAACCAATTGAGACCGACCCCTCCCAGATGTTAGGTCGTGTCGCCAAAGGGATTGCTGCTCAAGAAAAGGGGGAGAAGCGCCAAAAGTGGGAAGAGGAGTTCAGGTGGATTTTGGAAGATTGGAAATTTGTTCCCGGCGGTAGAATCCTAACTGGTGCCGGCACCGTCCAAAACCTCACCTACTTCAATTGCTACGTCATCCCCTCTCCCAAAGATAGCCGCGGTGGGATTATGGAGTCTCTTGGTCAGATGACCGAGATTATGTCGCGCGGTGGTGGGGTAGGGATTAATCTCTCCTCTTTAAGACCTCGTCACGCCTATGTTAAAGGGGTCAATGGGCGCTCGAGTGGCGCTGTTTCGTGGGGAGCCCTCTTCAGCTTTGTCACTGGCCTTATTGAACAAGGGGGGTCACGCCGCGGAGCGCTGATGTTAATCCTCAACGATTGGCACCCCGATATCCTCGATTTTATCAACAGCAAGCGGGAACAAGATAAGATTGTCAATGCCAATATCTCAGTCGCTGTCAGTGACAAGTTTATGGAGGCGGTTAGGGCCGACGCTGATTGGGTCACCTATTTCCCCGACACCGGCGACAGCGAGTACAATCAACTTTGGGATGGTAACTTAGAGAAGTGGATCAGTTTAGGGAAAAAAGTGGTTCCCTACCAAACCCTAAAGGCCAGAGAGGTGTGGAACCAGATTATTGAGAGTGCCTGGGCTAGTGCTGAGCCGGGGGTCTTCTTCATCGACCGCTACAACCAGATGTCCAACTCCTACTACTACAACTCAATTCAATGCACTAACCCGTGTGGTGAACAGGGGCTTCCCCCTTGGGGCGTGTGTAACTTGGGCTCTATCAACCTCTCGCAGTTTGTCGTTGATGGTGAGGTGTTGTGGGATGATTTGGGACGTACTGTTGCCTCATCAGTGCGCTTCCTCGATAACGTTATCGACGACACCCCCTACTTCTACGATGAGAACAAAGAGCAACAACAGTCGGAGCGCCGTATCGGGTTGGGGACCATGGGTCTAGCTGATATGTTGATTAAACTCAAGATTGGCTATGGGAGCGACGAGTCGATCGATTTTATCGACAAACTCTATAAATTTATCTGTGTTGAAGCTTACACAGCGAGTGCCCATTTAGCCGAAGAGAAGGGTCCTTTCCCCCGCTTTGACAAAGATAAGTTCCTCGCGAGTGGCTTTATGAAGCAACTCCCCGAAGAGGTGCGCACCTTGGTGGCTGAGAAAGGGATCCGTAACGTCACCCTCTTAACCCAAGCCCCCACTGGGACAACCGGAACGATGGTGGGGACCAGTACTGGCATTGAGCCCTACTACTTCTGGGAGTGGGAGCGGGTGGGACGTATGGGCTCCAACATTGAAAGGGTAGCCGTCTACGACGAGTGGGTGAAAGCCAACCCCAACAAGCAGAGGCCCGACTATTTTGTCTCTGCCATGGACCTAGCCCCCGAAGGGCACGTCAAAGTACAAGCCGCTATTCAGCGCTGGGTCGACTCCTCCATCTCTAAGACAGGTAATACCCCGGCTGAATACACCGTTGAGCAGACCGGTAAGTTGTATGAACTTCTCTACGATTTAGGGTGTAAAGGGGGGACCACCTACCGTGATGGGTCGCGCGACTCTCAGGTGTTAATCGCCAAAAGTGAAGAGGCAGAGCCAACGCCAGAGTATGTTGATCAACCTAAAGCTCGGGTGCGTTCAACTGTCCTCCATGGGACAACCTATCGTAAAGCGACCCCCATCGGTACCGCTTATATCACAATCAACGCCGATGGAGGCATTAACGGAGAGCCGTTTGAGGTCTTTATCAACGTGGCCAAAGTGGGCTCCGACGTCTCAGCTGACGCTGAAGGGTTGGGGCGCCTAATTAGCCTCATCTTAAGGATGCCCAGCCCCCTAACACCACGCCAGCGGGCCGAATCGGTCATTGCCCAATTGAGGGGCATTGGTTCGGGGCGCCCCATGGGCTTTGGTAAGAATAGGGTGATGAGCCTCCCTGATGCGGTGGCCCAAGTTCTTGAAGAGCACCTTGGGGTTGACCAGGATGACTCCTCCTATCCCCAGCTCCCCGATGAAGATGATGACGAGCTTGCGATTAGGCAATACACCCTCGACCTTAAGGGGGAAGGTGGGGGGAGTGTCACCCCCGATATCTGCCCTGTTTGTGGTAATGTCACTTTTGTCAACATTGAGGGGTGCCGAAAGTGTTTTTCTTGTGGTCATAGCGAGTGTTGATGCGAATAATGCTTGACATTTTGGCCTCTCGGGTTAAAATAATTACAACGTTGTAGTTCGAGGGGCTTTTTAGCTCCTCTTTTAACTAAATTGAGACATTGTCCTTCTGATTAGCAAACTTTGCAAGATTTCATTCTTGCTTATATAAAAGGAGGAGGGAGATGAAAAAATTCATTTCTACCGCATTAGTGATCCTTGTGGTAGCTGTAACACTCTTTGCAGCTGGATCAAAAGAGAAGTCGGGAACACCCCGTTTGATGCTCTCAAACGCCTACTACACCGCTCCATACTGTGCCGCCTATAACCCATCCGCTGACAGAACAGCAACCGAGTTGGGGTATAAGCTAACAGTACTTGATGGTGCCGGTAACCAACAGACACAACTTGAGCACGCAAACTTGGCAATTGCTGAAGGGTACGACGGATTCTTGTACTTCCCCGCCGACGTCGATGGAGCTCTCCCCATTATTGAGGCTCTCAACGACTCAGGAATTGCTTGGGTTGGCGTTAACGCCTATCCTGGCGACAAAATCCACGAAGTTGGGATGAAGTACTATGTTGGGCCAGACGCCTCTTCACACGGTCACACCATGGCTGCGACCATTAAAGAGCTCTTCCCCAATGGGTGTCGTTTAGTTGGTATCGAGGGGACCGCTGGTCACATGCAGACCCTCTACATCAACGCCGCTCTAGCAGAAGACCTCGGCAAGAGCTACCAATGGCTCGACCGCCAGGACTGTAACTTCCAAGCTGAAGTCAGTATGGCCAAAATGACCGACATGCTCACCGCCTATGGCTTAGCCTCCAAGGGTGGACGCATCGACTGTATCGTCAGCCACGACGGTGGAATGCTCACCGGCGTCATCTCAGCGCTTGAAGCTGCTGGCTACAAACCTGGTGATGTTACCATTATTGCAATGGGCTCAAACCAAGTGTTGTACGATTCAATGGATTCTGGTTGGTTGACAGCTTGTTCAACACAGGACCCTGTGGCTGAAGCTGCTTTAGCAGTTGAGACCCTCAATAAGGTGATCAAAGGGACCGCAACCCCCGGTTGGACAAAACTGCCCACCCCCGTTGCCTACCCCGACACCAAAGACGATTTCAACTGGTTCTAAAATTTGACTTAAAGCGGGGAGGGGTTCCCTTCCCGCTTCTTGCTTTTACTTCAATCGAGAGGAGAGGTGCCCATGGCTGACTACATTCTAGAGATGCACCACATTACCAAGCGGTTCCCCGGAGTGGTCGCGCTACACGATGTGAGCTTCAAAGTGCGCAGAGGGGAGATTCATGCACTTGTTGGTGAAAATGGTGCAGGGAAGTCGACCCTTATGAAAATTTTAAATGGTGTTTACCAAGCTGACGAAGGGACTATTGTCCTTAATGGTGAAGAGACAATAATCCGTAACACCACCGAGGCCAAAGCCAAAGGGATTGGTCTAGTCTTCCAAGAGTTTAACTTAGTCAACTCTCTTTCGGTTGCTGAAAACCTCTATATTAACCGCCTGCCGAAACGGAAGGGGAGAATCGATTGGAAGGCCATTAATAGGGAAGCGCAAGAGTTTCTCGATTCTTTGGGGTTCAACTTTAAAGCAACACAAAAAATCGAACAACTCAGTGCGGCCCAGCGTCAGTTGGTGGAGATTGCCAAAGTTTTGGCCCTCAACAATAGCTTGATAGTTATGGATGAGCCCACCTCTTCGCTGACAACTACCGAGACTGAAATTCTCTTCAAGCTGATTGAAAACTTGAAAAAAGAGGGGATTTCTATAGTCTACATCTCCCATAAATTGGAGGAGGTGTTCCGCTTAGCCGACACCACGACAATCCTTAGAGATGGAGAAGTTATCGACTCTGCCCCCACAGCAACCCTAACCCGCGATAAAATTGTGGAGAAGATGGTGGGACGGAGTGTCGACACCGAATACCCCCACAGGTCGTGTGAATTGGGAGAGGTTGTCCTCAAGGTAGACAACATCACCCGTAACGGGTTAATCGAAGATATCTCCTTTGAGCTACGTCGAGGAGAGATCCTCGGGTTTGCCGGCTTAATTGGCTCAGGGAGGACTGAGGTTGCCGAGGCTATCTTTGGCGCCGAAGTCTATCACGAAGGGGTAATTGAGGTGGGAGGGAAAAAGGTTGCCATCCACTCAACCCACCAAGCGAAGGATGAGGGGATTGGACTCCTCACCGAGGATCGTAAAGAGACCGGCCTTGTTCTCGACTACAACCTAATTTGGAACATTACAATTACCAACCTCAATAAAGTGCGACGGCGAAAATTTATCTCAAGCAAAGCTGAGATGCAATTAGCCGACCAATTTTCAAAAGAGCTCAATATTAAGACCCCCTCTCTTAAGCAGTATGCGATTAACCTCTCCGGAGGTAACCAGCAGAAAGTGGTCTTTGCCAAATGGCTCTTCTCCGATGTCGATATCTTAATACTTGATGAGCCGACACGGGGAATCGACGTTGGAGCTAAGTATGAGATTTACCAATTGATGAACCAGCTTGCCGAACAGGGGAAGGCAATTATTATGATCTCGAGTGAATTGCCCGAGGTGATTGGGATGAGTGACCGCCTTGTTGTCCTCAGTGGAGGAAAGAAGGTGGGAGAGCTGAATCGCGAAGAGGCGACGCCTGAAGCAGTGATGAGCTTGGCAGTTTCTAATTAGGATAGGTGGAGAGATGGAAAGCAAAGAAAATTCAGCAAGAAAGAAAAAAATAGTCTCATTTTTACGTGAATGGGGACTAATATTTGCCATCGTCATAATTACATTGGTCGCCACGATTATTAGACCGGCATTCCTCAGTGGTAAGAATATGCTCAATATTTTGAGAGCCTACTCCACCATTGGTATCGCCTCAATCGGGATGGCCTACGCTGTTATCGGGGGGGGGATGGACCTCTCTGTTGGTTCAACCATTAGCCTCACAGCGGTTATTACGATGTTGATTATTAACAACGCAACGGTCGCAACAGTTGCACCCGCTTCAGCGGCCCTCTTGGCTCTGTTGGTGGGAATCCTTTTGGGAGCACTTGTTGGAGCCGTCAACGGAGCAATCTTAGCCGTAGTTAATGGACGGATGGCTGAGAGCTTTATTATCACCTATGCAATGCAGATAGTGGTGGGAGCTATTGCCCAAGCAATCGTGAAGGGGAACTTCCAAGCAGCCCAGTACCGCTCGGGACTCTTTAAGCAATTTGGGATGGGATTTACCCCCGTTCTCTTTATGATAGTGGTCGCTGTCGTGATGCAGTTTATCTTGGTTAAAACCAAGTTTGGCAGGAGCCTCTACTTTTTAGGCTCCAGTATGAAGGCGGCTAAGATGGCCGGCTTAAAGGTTAAGCAGGTGCGCTTCTTAGCCCACCTAATCTGTGGAATGTGTGCCGGCTTGGCGGGGGTTATTGTCGTCTCGCGGGTGGGCTCTGCCTCAGTTCTACAGGGGCAGAACTACGAACTGGATGCTCTGGTGTGTGTCGCCATCGGAGGCACCAGCCTAGATGGAGGATCGGGGAGTATCTTGCGGACGGTGTTGGGGGTGATGGTTATCGGCTTTATGATGACAGCGCTCAATATCTTGGGAGTTCAATCGAACGCCCAACTCATAGTTCGCGGGACGGTGATTGTTTTGGCCGTTGCCCTCGACGTGTTGAATAAGAGCATGAAATTGAGGGAGGTGGCACAATGAGAAGCAAGGTTTCGGTTATCAAAAGGTTTGTCAACAAGCAACCAGTTTTACTACTGTTCATCTTTTTCATCCTCTTAATGGTGGTCATTAAACCCACCTTTGTCAGTATCACCAATATTAAGAATATCTTGATAGACGTCTCAATCTATGGAGTTTCTGCCTTGGCGATGACCATTGCCATTATCACCGGGGCCTTTGACCTCTCCCTAGCATCCAACTTTGCGTGGGGGCAGATCTTCTTCTGCTTCCTCCTCAATGCTTGGGGGGAGTCGCCGGGAGCGATGTTAGCCGCCCTCCTCGTGATGCTCCTCTCAACGATGGCGGTGGGGGTCATTAACGGCCTCATTGTTGTTGTCACGAAAATTCCCGCCTTTATTGCCACCTTGGCAACGGGAATTATTTTGAAAGGATTTTCGTTAGTCTTTACCAAGGGGAATATGGTCAGTACCAGCAACCCCTTCATTAAGCAGATGGGGAGGGGCACCTTCTTAGGGCTCTCTTATCTCACCTATATATTTATCGGGTTTGTTGCTCTAGCCTACTTTGTGATGACCTACACCCGCTTTGGTCGGGGGCTCTACGCCACCGGTGGCAATATGAAAGCAGCCGAGCTCTCGGGGATTAATGTAAAACTCTCCCGCTTCAGCATCTTTGTAATCTTGGGTTTTGCTGCCGGAATCTCTGGAGCGATGTTTGTCTGCCTCATGCGGGCCGGTTCGGTGTTGTATGGAACCGACTTAGCCCTCACCTGTGTTGCCGCCACAGTGGTGGGAGGGACTCCGCTGACGGGGGGAAAGGGGAGTGTGTTACGCACCGTTGTTGGAATTTTATTAATCTATGTCCTCTATAAAGGGTTGGCATTTCTTGGCCTTCAAGGCTACTACAACACTATGATTCGGGGGATTGTCCTCCTTACGGTAGTCTCAATTGACGCCTTTATGACGCGGGGAGAGCGGTGGTAGCGATGAAAATCTTGATTGCCTCTCTCCAGTGCGAGAGCAACACTTGTTCCCCCATTGCCACCTTGAGAAGTGACTACGACTTTGCTGCCGGAGAGGCGATGTTGGCCAAGGTCCACGTCGAAGACCTCCTCCTTGAAGCAGGCGCTACGATAGTTCCCACAATCTATGCCCACGCCCTCCCAGGAGGTGCGATGGATAAGGACGACTACCTCTGGTTTGTTGACCAGATTGTCGCCCCCCTAGAGAGCGAAGAGGTTGATGGGATTTGGCTCTACCTCCATGGGGCCCTCTATGTAGAGGGGATTGGAAGTGGTGAGAGCTACCTCTTAAAGAGAATTAGAGAGCGGGTAGGAGATAGCATTCCCATTGCGGTGGGGTTCGACTTCCACGCCAACAACAGTGATGATTTGATTGAACTGGCCAATATCGTGTGTGGGTTTAGAACGGCTCCCCATGTTGACCAAATTGAGACAGAGCGAAAGGCGATGCGTCTCCTCCTCCACTGCCTTAAAAATAACCTTCTTCCTACACCCCGCATGGCACGCCCCTATGTGATGATTCCTGGGGATGCTGTCCAAACAGCCCTCCACCCAATGAGTAAAATAATGGGAGAGGCCGACCGCCTTGAGGGGGAAGAGGGAGTTTTGTGTGCCCAAGTCTTTGGGGGGCAACAGTGGGTCGACTCCCCCTTTACCGGTCCCTCAATTGTGGTGACCCATGCCAGTGACCCTGCTATAGCCCAGCGCCATGCCGATGACCTCTCTAAACTCTATTGGGATATGCGCCACGAGTTTGGCTTCTTAGTTGATGCTTTAGAGCCTCAAGCTGCCTTGGACTTAGCTTTGAGCCTTCCTGATAAATTGGTCTTCATTAGCGACAGTGGTGATAACACCACCGCCGGGGCTAGTGGCGATAACGCCTTCTTTATCGAGATGGTTAAAAACTCTTCTGCTTCTAACATCTTGATCGCCGGTATCGCCGATGAGGAGGCGACTAAGCGATGCTATGAGGTTCCTCTAGGGGAAAAAGTTACTCTAGAAGTGGGGGGGCTCCTCTCTACTAAGAGTGTGCGTACCACCATCAGCGGTGTGGTTCTCCATAGAGGCGATATTTTAGGCTATACAGGAGAGTATGCTGGACGTAGTGCCACCCTCGACTGTGGACCCTTTACAGTGGTCGTAACTGAGAATAGGACCGCTTTAACACGGGAGGATATTTTCCAATCGATTGACTTAGACCCCCGTCGGTTCCAAACGGTGGTGGTGAAACTGGGCTACCTCTTCCCCGACTTAGCGAAGATGGCTGACAAGTCGATTTTGGCCTTCACCCCTGGTAGCTCCGCCGAGCGGATTGAAGATATTGGGCTTAAAGAGATTAGACGCCCAATGTTTCCGTTCGATGACGATTTCTATGAAGCATAACCCGTACAGCGGGAGTTTTTATCGGATCTTCCCCAAGAGGGGATGTCAAAGTAAGCAGGAACCTAAATAGAGGTTCATATCTGGAGGGGACAGCCCCCCAATATTAAGGAGGATTAAGTGGCTTATTTTAATCTAAAAGAGACCGAGGCCCGAATTGAGAAGGTAAGAGCGATCTTACGCAAGAAAAACATTGATGCTGCCCTTATCTATTATGATGAGCTAAACGTAGCC
>DUOJ01000045.1 GCA_012838895.1 Spirochaetales bacterium | reverse complement strand
CTGATGGCGAAGTTCCTCCTTAAAGTTATCTCTAGTGTCGGTTGGGTTATTATAGCCCTCGTTGTCTTACGCCAATTGGGGGTCAATATGGCGCCTTTGTTGGCAGGGCTCGGGATAACTGGATTTATCTTGGGGTTTGCCTTCCAAGAGACCCTTGGCAATCTATTAGCTGGAGTTATGATTGTCCTTAACGCCCCCTTTAGGATAGGGGACTACATTGAGGTCGGCTCGATGGCGGGGACCGTCAAAGATATGGATATGATGGGAGTTACCTTAGCTACCCCCGATAACAAACGGGTTATCATGGCTAATAAGCTGATTTGGGGACATGCTATCGTCAACTTTTCCTACACTGAGCGCCGCCGCATTGATATGCCTATCTCAATAGCCCCCTCTAGTGACGTTGAGAAGGCTAAGACCCTCATCGTTGAGCTCTTAGAGAGCTACCCCGAAGTGTTGAGAGACCCTCCTGTCTTTGTGGGAGTGAGGGAGTATTCTCACTCTTCCATCGACCTTGTGGTGCGTCCCTGGGCCAAACCCAGTGATTACTGGAGTGTCCACTTCCGTTTCTACCAAGAGATCTTAGTGAAGTTTAAAGAGGCGGGGATTGATTTACCGGTACCACAGATGAAGATTGAGAACCCTTAGAGGCGCTCTAGGCCAATTAGGAAGATCTCAAAAGAGTCTTGGCGACTCGCTTTAGGTTTCAAAATTTTAGCTTTTGCGAAGAGGCTCCTCATCTTGGTGAGGAGCTCTTGTTCGCCTCCCCCTTGAAAGAGTTTAAAAACTAAGTTCCCCCCCCGCTTTAGGTGCTCTTCAGCTAGGAGTAAGATCTGTTCCCCAATATATTCACTTCGTGAGGTGTCGACAGTGCGCACTCCCGTTGTCTTGGGAGCTGCATCACTTATAATGGCATCGTAGGGGCCATGGGAGATTAGCTTCTCTCTAATTTCGGGGCTGAAGGCATCGCCGGTGTAGCTGATGACCGTGTGGGGAATGGCGTTGAGCTCTAAGGGATTGAGGTCGACAGCGACAATTAACCCCTTCCCTTTGATTAACTGGCGGTGGGTGTAGAGGGTCCAGCTCCCTGGAGCCGCCCCCACATCTAAGACAGTATCTCCCACCTTAATAATTTGGTTCTTCTCATTGATCTCTTCCAGCTTATAGACCGAGCGGGCGGGGTACCCCTCTTTATGGGCTCTCAAGGTGTAGTGGTCAGCTATGTCGCGTCGTGTTTTAGCCATGGGATAGAGTCTACCATATTGGGAGGGCAAAAAAAAGCGGAAGCCAGCGGGAGGGTTGTTTGGGGTGGGGAGAATCTCCGCTGGCCTCCAGAAATCACACTAAAGGAGGTATGAAAAAACTGTTGCTCTGTATCTATATATGAGCAATAAGCGTGCCAACTTTTAGGGGTGTTTTTGGCCCATTTTCCCAGTTTTGGTGTGCAAAAATAGCACACCTCCTGTTTGGCGTGCAACAGTTGCACAATTGACGAACTCCTTTTAGGTCGTTATGTTTCATCTATGGCTCATACATTTTTAAACCGTAAATTTAAGTATACCTACAAGAATGTGACTTTGTATCTTATTGGTATCAATGTCTTATTTTACCTCTTTGCTTACTTATCTCCTAGGATAAATAACTACCTCGCTCTGATTCCCCCTCTAGTTACTCATCGCCACTGGTATTGGCAGTTTGTCACCTACATGTTTGTCCATGGCAACTTCAGCCACCTCTTTTTTAATATGTTTGGGCTCTTCATGTTTGGTCTGCCGGTTGAGCGGCGTTTGGGGAGTCGTGAATTTCTCCTCTTCTACCTACTGGTGGGAACTCTTTCGGGAATTTTCTCCTATGTCGCTTATCTAATAGCTGGTCAAGCTTTCATCTTAGTGGGAGCTTCAGGGGCCATCTATGGTCTCTTATTGGCTTTTGCTGTCCTTTACCCCAGGGCCCGTGTGCTCCTCTTTGGGATTATCCCGATAAAGGCTCCCTATCTAGTGATTGGCTACACTGTATTGGAGATCTTCAACCAAGTGAGTGGTTCGAGCCAAGGGGTGGCCCACCTCACCCACTTAGCTGGTTTTGGTTTTGCTTACCTCTACTTTGTCCTTCGTCTCAAGATAAAGCCTCTTCAGGAGTGGCGTCGCCACGTCTAGTCGCTGAGACCAAACTCTTTACGTAAATCGGCATATCCCTTCTTAATCACATCGAAGATGATCTTAAGCTTCTCGTTGTGGTGGATGAAGGCTGACTTCATCGCATTGATAGTTATTTTCTCAAGGTCGCGGAGGGTTAAGCCGTAGTTATCGACAGCAATCTCAAACTCTTTAGAGAGGGTGGTGTTGCTCATCAGGCGGTTGTCGGTGGAGAGGAAGACCCTAAAGTTGTTCCTAAAGAAGGCGTTGAAGGGGTGACTCTCATAATCTTCAGCCGCCCCCGTGTCTATATTACTGGTGAGGCACATCTCGAGGGGGATACGGCGGTCTTTGATAAAATGGGCTAAAGTTCCCATCTTCTCAATTCTGGTTCCACTGAGACTCATATCTTCTACTAGGCGGGTGCCGTGTCCAATCCTGTGGGCACCACACACCTGGACGGCTTGCCAGATCGACTCAACGCCAAACCCTTCGCCGGCGTGGATTGTAATATTGAAGTTGTGGTTTCGAATGTGTTGGAACGCAGCTAAGTGGTCTTTGGGGGGGTGACCACTCTCACCGCCGGCTAAATCGAAGCCCACCACACCGTGATTTCTAAAGGCGACTGCCAGTTGAGCCACCTCAAGGGAGAGGGAGGCATCTTGATTGCGGAGCGAGGAGAGGATGAGTCCAAAGAGGACGCCGGTGCGTCGTTTCCCTTCATTGAGCCCCTCTAGAACTGCCATCACTACCTCTTCTAAGGTTAATCCTTGGGCTGTGTGGAGGATGGGGGCAAAGCGGATTTCGCTGTAGACCACCCCATCTTGGGCTAAATCTTCCATCATATCGAGGGCCACCTTGAAAAGGGTCTCTTTGGTCTGCATCACCGAAGTGGTCACCCCGAAGCTCTCTAGGTAGAGGGGGAGGCTCTTTTGTTCAGCTCCTCGGGCAAACCACGCTTTGAGTTCATCTATGTCGTAGGTGGGGAGGGAGACATTTCCCTCTTTGGCCAATTCTATGATACTCTCTAGACGTAAAGCTCCATCTAAGTGGGTGTGGAGGTCTACTTTTGGCAGGCGTCGTATTAAATCTTTGGTTAGCATGACCCTATCTTACTACGCCGAAGGCCAAGGGGCAATTATTTATACTTTACTTAGTTAAAGATTTTAGCGATGATTAGTGACAGGAGGTGTGAGGATGGTTCATGAAGATCTTCAAGAGAGACTTTTGAGTGCTGCCGATACGGCGAGTGACGAGAGGGAGATTAACGAACTTCTCGCCCAAGGGGCCGATATTAACACGAGTGACTCTTTTGGTTTGACTCCACTCATGCGGGCGGCCCTCTTTAACAGTAGTGCCAAAGTGATTAATGCTTTAATCGAAGCGGGAAGCGATGTCTATGCACGCGAGCCCCAGTACAAGTCGACAGCTTTGCAGCTGGCAGCCAACCACAACCCCCATCCCCAAGTGATCAAGGCTTTGGTTGATGCCGGTAGCGATGTCCACGATATTAACTATCTGGGGGAGACGGCTCTAATAATGGCGGTCAATAGTAACAACGCCACGCGGGTAATTTCAGCCCTCATTAGAGCCGGAAGCGATGTTAATACACGCGACTACCAAGACCACTCAGCCCTCGATTATGCTCGTCTGGCTAAGCGGTACTACGTCGTTAAGATTCTGCGGGCAGCAGGTGCTAGATAGTCGCCTCTTGGCGCACTTTTGAGAGGATAGCCCCTTCCAGTTCTCTAATAAGTTTTACCACCTCGCTGGCGAGTTGTCCCCGCTCTATGTGGATAGTCTCCTCTAGGTTGCTGCGCAATTTCACCTCAACACGCCCCTCTTTCAGCGTACGGTTCCCCACTGTTATCCTGATGGGTAGTCCAATTAAATCGGCATCGGCAAATTTAACTCCAGGCGACTCCTTGCGGTCGTCATAGAGCACCTCCACCCCCTGAGCTGTGAGCTCGGCGTAGACCTTCTCCGCCTCATCGCCCTCTTTTAAGAGAGAGACTAAGTGGACTTGGTAGGGGGCGCTGGTGATGGGGAGGATGAGACCATTCTCATCGTTGTACTCTTCAGCTAAGCAAGCTAGTAAGCGCCCCACCCCAATTCCATAAGAGCCCATTATAACGGGCTTTCTCTCCCCCGCTTCATCTTGGTAGAAACACCCCATCGACTCTGAGTAGCGAGTTCCTAGTTGGAAAATATTGCCCACTTCAATCCCGCGATCTTTCTTGAGGGGTTTGTGGCACACAGGGCAAGGGAAGCCACTGTCAGCTGAAGCTATATCGACAATCTTGCCCTGGTAGTCGCGTCCATAGTTGGTGTTGAGGAGGTGGTAGTCAAGGCGGTTGGCACCGGCTACCAAGTTGTTGGAGTAGGCTACCGACTCATCAACCAATACTAAGATATCCTTAGAGGCGTTAATGGGACTCCCATAACCCACCTCCATTCCAGCGGCTTTAATCTCATCACTGTGGGCAGGTCTTAGAGCGTTGGCTTGGGCACAGTTTTGGAGTTTATTCTCCTCAATTTCAAGGTCACCTCTAACGAGGCCTACGATTAGCTTTTGGTGCTCTTCACCACTCTCTTCATCAACAAAGGTCCCCATCATAAAGAGGGCTTTGGCTGTTTGAGAGGGGTCAATCTTTAAGAAGTCGGCTAGTTCCTCAATTGTGGTACACCCAGGGGTGTGCTTCTCTTCGATGGGGAGGGGCTCTCCTTTATTGTACTCTTTTACAAAAGTAGCCACTTGGCGGTTGGCAGTATAGCCACAAGCGGGACAGCTTAAGATGGTGTCTTCCCCAATGGGGGAGAGGTACATATATTCGTGGGCCACTTTGCCCCCCATCATCCCCGAGTCGGAGCCGACAGCAATAGTGGGGAGGGCACAGCGGTCAAAGATCTTAAAGTAGGCGAGGTAGTGGGCGTTGTACTGCTTCTCCAACCCCTCCCAGTCGCGGTCGAAGCTGTAGGAGTCTTTCATTGTAAACTCGCGCACCCTAATGAGACCGGCTCTTGGCCTTGGGTCATCGCGCCACTTGGTTTGAAGTTGGTAGGCTAGCATAGGGAGACGTTTATAGGAGTCGATTTCAAAGCGGGCGATGTCGGTGATACACTCTTCGTGGGTCATTGCCAACACCATGTCGCGTCCGGTGCGGTCTTGGAAGCGGCTCATCTCTTTGTCGATGCTGTAGTAGCGCCCCGTCTCTTTCCAGATATCGGCAGGGTTGACTAGGGGCATCAAGATCTCTTGTCCACCCAAAGCGTCCATCTCTTCCCTAATGATTGCCTCAATTTTTCTAACTGAGCGTAACCCTAAGGGGAGGAGGGAGAATATTCCGGCACCCAATTGCCTTATAAAGCCGGCGCGCACCATTAGGGCATAACCGACACTCTCTGTGTTGGCAGGTGCCTCGCGTAAAGTTCTCGAAAAGATTTGACTCATCCTCATAATTCTCTCTCCTATGTGGCGCATTGTAACAGAATGGGGTTGCCTGCTCAACTCTCTACTCTTCTCTTTGTCCCTAAAACAAGGTAGAGTAGGGCATTGGAGAATGTTATGGATTTAGCAAAATATAGGGGAGAGAGAGAGGCGGTTGCCGCCATAATGAGTCGTCTTTACACCACAAGGTTGACCACTACCAGTGGGGGTAATATTAGCTTACGCCTTAGCGATAACCTCTTTTGTATCACCCCCAGTCAGCTCGATAAAGCTAACCTTACGGGGGATTTGATAGCGGTCGTGACAATGGAGGGGGAGAACCTCACCCCCCACCTAAAGTTGAGCATTGAGGCGGAGATGCACCGTCAAGCGCTCTCTTTACGGCGTGATATTAATGCCGTGGTCCATGCCCACCCCACCTATGCCTCCACCTTCACGGCCCTCAATAAGCCCATCAACACGCGGCTCTTAGCTGAAGCGTGGTTCCTCCTTGAGGAGCCAGCGGTCGCCCCTTATGTGAGGATGGGGACGACCGGTTTAGCTGATGAGGTGGCAACGTGTCTCAAACACTCCAATGTGGTGCTGATGGAGAACCATGGTGTTCTCACCGTGGGTAAAACTTTAGTGGAAGCTTTCGACCTAATTGAAGTATTGGAGAACAGCGCCCAGATGACCTTTATCAGCGAGACGCTGGCTGCCACCGGTAGGGGTTGGGAGGTGTGTGAGCTGAGTGGTGAGCGGCAAGCTGAACTGATGCGGATGAAGAGGGGGAGCGATGAAGTATGAGCTACAAACTATTCCGGTTTGGGACGGAGTGAGAAGCGGAAGTGAGTGTTTCCTCTGTGACTTGATGGTTAAGGCTCTAAGCGATAGCGT
>DUOJ01000044.1 GCA_012838895.1 Spirochaetales bacterium | reverse complement strand
TAATTCCCTGTACCCCCCTCGCTATAGTACACCTCCTCAATCACTACCAAATCGAGATACGCTCTAAAAATGTGACCATTGTGGGGCGTAGCAATATTGTTGGTAAACCTTTAGCTGCCCTTTTAAGTCAAAAAGGGCGCGATGCCACAATCACCCTTTGCCACTCACAAACCGCCAACTTAATTGAACACACCCGCTCTGCCGATATCTTAGTGGCAGCTATTGGTGTTCCTCACTTTATTAAAGGGGAGATGGTTAAAGAGGGGGCGGTGGTGATCGATGTTGGGATAAACCGCGTATCTGATGCCAATCAGAAGAGGGGTTACCGCTTAGTGGGGGATGTTGAGTGGGAGTCTGTTATTAAGCGCGCCTCGGCTATTACACCGGTACCCGGAGGGGTGGGACCTCTCACCATTGCTATGTTGATGAAAAATACTCTATTGGCGGCCTCTTTGCACCATAGCAGGAGAAACTAACTTGTCAAAGCTCAAAATACATAAACGGTACTGGCTTGAGACCTACGGGTGTCAAATGAACGTAGCTGAATCGAATGCCCTAGAAGCGGCTTTGATTGAGGCAGGGATGGCGAGAGCTGAGAGTGTCGAAGAGGCCGATTGTGCCATATTGAACACCTGTAGCGTCCGTAAAACGGCTGAAAACAGAATCTGGGGGAGAATTGGTTTCTTTAAGCACCTTAAAGAGCGCCAAGAACTGACCCTGGTTATTACCGGGTGTATGGCCGAGAGGATTGGAGACGACTTCTTACAAGAGGCCCCTGCAGTCGACCATGTGTGGGGGACCAACGACAAAGAGCGCATTGCCGCCCTCCTAACAGGGGGTAGTGATGAGCGCGATTTAGCCTACACTTTTACTCAAAGTTACTATAAAGAGGGGGAGTTCTCCTCCTATGTCCCCATCATGAATGGGTGTGACAACTTCTGCACCTACTGCATTGTCCCCTATGTGAGGGGGAGAGAGGTCTCACGGAGTGTCGATTCTATCTTGGATGAGATCGCCTTTTTAGAGGATAGAGGAGTGAAAGAGATCACCCTTTTGGGGCAAAATGTCAACTCATACGACACCCACTACAACGGTTCACACTTTAATTTTCCCGACCTCTTAGCCCTCATTGCCAATCGTGTCGATAGTATTAAATGGATTAGATTTGAGAGCCCCCACCCTAAAGACTTCTCGTTTCAGCTGATTGATGTAATTGCTAGTGAACGGTCAATTGCACGCCACCTCCACATTCCCGCCCAAAGTGGCTCTACGCGAGTTTTAGAGGCGATGAATCGGTGCTACACACGCGAACAGTACTTAGCCCTAATTGGAGAACTTAGAGCTAAGGTTCCCCATCTAACCCTCACCACCGATGTGATGGTAGGGTTCCCTTCAGAGAGTGAAGCGGAGTTTAGAGAGACCCTCTCATTAATGGAAGAGGTGGCTTTTTTAGAGGCTTTCATGTACTATTTTAATCCTAGGGAGGGGACGGCTGCTGCATCATTTAGTGGCCAACTCTCCTCGGCTATTAAAATGGGGCGCCTCCAAGAGCTTATCGATTTGCAACGCTCAATTACTAAACAATACAAAGAAGAGCGGTGTCACGGTGAAGTTGAGGTCTTAGTAGAGCAGGTCTCTAAGCGGAGTGCTAAAGAGTTGCTCGGGCGCACAGAGCATGGAGAGATGGTAGCCTTTGAACCGGCTCAACCACTCTCAATAGGTGAGTTCACCACCGTCACCTTAACGGGTTTGGTAGGTAACACCTACAAGGGGACTCACCACTAGAGGTGAGGTAGATATGGAAAAATTACTCTCTTTAATGGAAAAGTCCCACAAGAGCATCGTCTTCACAGGGGCAGGTGTCTCCACTTTAAGTGGAATCAGAGATTTTAGAGGTAGGGGAGGCTTCTACACCAGCGACTATGAGGGGTTGGCTGTAGAAGATATCTTATCGATCGACTACTTCTTAAGAGACCCCTCTATTTTTTATCGCTGGGCGAGAGAGTTCCTCTACACCCTCGACGACTTTGAGCCATCAGTGGTCCACACCGTCTTAGCTAAATTGGAAAAGCGTGGTTTGATTGAGTCTGTTTATACTCAAAATATCGATTTACTCCACCAGAAAGGGGGGAGTAAAAGGGTGTATGAGATTCACGGTAGCCCCGCTAACCACCACTGTTTAGCGTGTCGAACTACTATGAGTTACCAAGAGGTGGCTCCTCTAGTAGCTAAAGGGGAGCTTCCCCACTGTCCTAAATGTGGCAAGGTAGTTAAACCTGACATTGTTTTCTATGGAGAGGGGCTCGATGGGGCTCTTTTGGCACAAGCTAATCGTGACTTTGCGGCGTGTGATCTAATTATTGTCCTTGGCAGTAGCCTCACTGTTCAGCCCGCTGCCACCCTTCCACTAATTACCTACTCTAATGGCGGCAAGGTTGTGATAGTCAACCAACAAGCAACCCCCTTAGATAGCTACGCAACGCTGCGTTACTGGGATTTGGGAGAACTCTTTACCTCCCTAGATGGGTACCTTAGCCACTAATAACCTTAACTAGAAACCGGCGACTACGCGGTCCATCAAACTCACAGAAGTAGATATCTTGCCAAACTCCCAAATCTAGCCGCCCTTTCGTAATTATTACAGTGGCGCTTGAACCCACCATCGAGCTCTTCAAATGGGCCGCAGAGTTTCCCTCCATGTGGCGAAAACGTTTATCATCAGGGAAGATCTCCCCCATCGCTAAAAGAAGGTCGTGCACCACATCACGGTCGCCATTCTCATTAATCGTTATCCCCGCGGTAGTGTGGGGTGAGTAGACCACAACTATCCCCTCTTCGACCCCAAGGGAGTCGACATAGGAGGCGACTTCGCGGGTAATGGCAATCATCCCCTCCTTTGGTGTATTTAACTTAAACTCTTTTCTCATACCCACAGAGTAGCTCGAGAGGGGGGAGAGGTCAAGTTGAAGCTCTACTTAGAGTAGAGCTCAACAATAGCCGATTCTGAGACTTCGTAATCGATATCTTGACGGGTAGGGAGGGCTACAAGGGTCGCCTCTAACTTATCTTCATCGAGGGTGAGCCACTTGGCAACAC
The DNA here is from genome assembly GCA_012838895.1 of Spirochaetales bacterium. Lineage (GTDB taxonomy): Bacteria > Spirochaetota > Spirochaetia > Sphaerochaetales > Sphaerochaetaceae > DUOJ01. The sequence continues at coordinate 109 of DUOJ01000044.1, read as the reverse complement.
TGCGCTTATTAGCCATCTTAGCTTGCCTGATAACCCCTTTGCTCCCCTCTTTGACCCCTATCATATCCCCTACATTGAGGGTCACCGAGGGGATGTTTACCCTTCTCCC
>DUOJ01000043.1 GCA_012838895.1 Spirochaetales bacterium | reverse complement strand
TAATAAAACTTTAATTGCTCAAAGTTACTTCTTTTGGTAGTCTGATACCAACAAGAAGAGGTCATTTACCCCTTTTACCGGTGTGGGAGGTCCATATGTTTACCGTATTAGCTAAAGAGAGACTTAGTAAAGAGATTTTTCGGATGGAAGTCTATGCACCAAAGATTGCTGAAAGAAGAAAGGCCGGTCAGTTTATTATTTTACAACAGGGGGGAGAGTACCATGAACGAATTCCCCTCACCATTGCTGATGCCAATAAAGAGAGGGGATCAATCACACTCGTCTTTCAGGCCGTGGGAGAGGGGACCCACCGACTAGCCACTTTAGAGGTGGGGGATAGCATCAAAAACCTACTTGGCCCCTTAGGGCACCCCACCGATGTGCGTCATTACGGTAAAGTGGTGTGTGTCGGAGGGGGCATTGGAGCTGCTCCCCTCCACCCCATCGCCCAAGCAATGAAAGAGGCGGGCAACGAGTTGAAGGTGATAATCGGAGCACGTAATAAAGATCTGTTGATAATGGAAGAGGAGATGGGGCACATAGCAGATGAGGTGATAGTCTGCACCGATGATGGCTCTTATGGGAGAAAGGCCCTTGTCACTGAACCACTCAAAGAGTTGTGTGAGAGTTGGCAGCCCAACTTAGTAGTTGCCATTGGCCCCCCCATCATGATGAAGTTTTGTACCGTAACAACACGCCCCTTTAATATACCCACCATTGTCTCACTCAACGCAATTATGATTGATGGGACTGGAATGTGTGGTGGGTGTCGGGTGAGTATCAACGGGGAGACTAAATTTGCGTGTGTTGATGGGCCTGAGTTTGACGGCTTTGCGGTCGATTGGGACAACCTTCTCCTCCGTCTAGGAACCTATAAAGATGTTGAGGATGATGCTCACCACCGTTGCCATATCGGTCTCGATATAAAAGAGGGGGATGCTTAATGGGGAGTTTCAATCTTAAGGAGTTAGATCTAGAGGCACAGCAACTTTGGGAAAACTACAGCACTAAAGAGTTAACCAACCGCGAAAGAATGGCAATTCCCGACCAACATATGGCAACCCAAGAGGTAGCAGTGAGGGTCACTAATATGGAAGAGGTAGCCCTCGGTTACAGTGAAGCCCAAGTTAGAGTCGAGGCCCTGCGTTGCTTGCAGTGTAAAAATGCCCCCTGTATTACCGGCTGCCCTGTCCAAATCAATATCCCCAGATTTATCGCGCTAGTAGGTGAGGGTAAATTTGGTGAAGCTGTTGGGGTCATAAAGGAGAGTTCCCTCCTACCGGCAATTTGTGGAAGGGTTTGTCCCCAAGAGGTGCAATGCCAACTCCCCTGTACTGTGGGGAAGTCGCTTAAAAGTGTCGAGAAGGCGGTCAATATAGGGCGTATAGAACGCTTTGTTGCCGATTGGGAGATGCAGAAGGGGGCGACAAAGGTCCCCTCGATAGCGCCTCCAACTGGTAAGAAAGTGGCTGTTGTAGGTTCAGGACCCGCTTCAATGACAGCTGCGGCCGATTTAAGGCGAGCGGGGCACCAGGTGGTGATGTTTGAAGCTCTCCACAAGACTGGAGGGGTGCTGGTTTATGGGATTCCCGAATTTCGTCTCCCCAAAGAGATTGTGAGACGTGAGTTTGAGACCCTCATAGCGATGGGGGTGGAGATAGAGACAAACTTTTTAGTGGGGCGCACCTCAAAGCTCAAAGAGTTGATAGAGAGTGAAGGGTTTGATGCTGTTTTCCTAGGGACTGGCGCCGGTCTCCCCCGGTTCCTCAAGATAGAGGGGGAGAACTTGGTGGGCGTCTTTAGTGCCAACGAATACCTAACCCGTAGCAATTTGATGAAAGCCTACGAGCGGGGCAAGGCCGGGACCCCCATCTACAACTCTAAGCGAGTGGCTGTCTTTGGAGGGGGGAATGTCGCCATGGATGCCGCTAGGACGGCTCTGCGCCTGGGTGCTGAAAACGTTACTGTAGTCTATCGTCGCAGTGAAACAGAGATGCCAGCGCGACGCGAAGAGATAGAGCACGCCAAAGAGGAGGGGATTGAGTTCCTCTTTCTCCACGCCCCCTTAAAAATTTTGGGGAGCGAAAAGGGGCGGGTGAGGGGTGTTGAGCTTATAAGGTGTGAACTGGGAGAGCCTGATGCTTCGGGGCGCCGCTCCCCAGTTGAGATTAAAGGGAGTGAGAGCCTCTACCCTTGTGATACCGTCATAGTTGCCATCGGTAACGACTCCAATCCCCTTGTCAAACAGACCACCGAAGGGTTGGTTGTCAACAAGAGGGGCAATATTGTAGTTGAAGAAGAGACCTGCAAAACCTCCCTTGAGGGGGTCTATGCCGGGGGAGATATTGTACTGGGAGCTGCCACTGTGATTCTCGCCATGGGGCAAGGACGCCGCGCTGCCAAAGCAATGAACCAATACTTAGAGGGTCTCGCTGATAACTAAATCAACCAACGAGTCGTGTTTTTCGGTTGGCAGACTCTCTAAAATCTGGATGGAGAAGCAGACCCCAACGGCGGGGCAATTGCTAAGCCGCTGGGCCAAGAAGCGATCAAAAAATCCCATGGAGCGACCCAGCCGCTCTCCTTTAAGGGTGAAAGCTAACCCCGGGACTAATATTAGGGCACATTCCCCAATATCTAGTTGGGCCACATTACCGCTATGCACCTCGTAGTTCCCATAGGCAGATTTAACAAGGTGGCTATGCCAATCGGCTTCTACTAGGTGGTAACTCATCTCCATGGAGGGAGAGCAGACAGGAAAGGCGACCGCTTTCCCCTCTTTTAGAGCTAAGTCATAGAGGGGGGCGAGGTTGGGCTCCCCCGACATTGGGATAAAACCATATATAATTGAGCACTTTTTAAAATGGTCGAGAGAATGAATTTTTTCAGTGATGATCAGTGAGGCTTCCCCTTTCGCCTCGCCACTAAGAGAGTGCAATTTATATTGCATCTCTTTGCGTAGTAGGTGTTTACTCTCTTTAGTTGTCATGGTAGATATTATAACACAAAAAGGGCAAATGATTTTACTTTTTGTTCAAATATCTGCTATAGTGTCAACAATGCAAAAAGAGAGTGAAACTGTACTACAAATTAATATCAAAGAGTTGCTCCAAGCGAAAGTGCCAAAAATCGCTAAATGGGTCCCTCCTTTTGCAATAAACTACCTTAGCCGTCTCATCCATCTCGATGAGATAAATGAATTTTTAAAGAAGAACTACTCTTTAGAGGCCACAGAATTTGTAAAAGCGTGCAATGCCTACCTCGGCTTTACAACCGAGTTAGAGGGGGGTGATAGACTAGAAGAGCTCTTAGCTCAACGCCCCATTATTGTGGGGAATCATCCCCTAGGGGGGAGCGAGTCGCTGGCTATGATGGAGGTGATGAACAACTACGGATATGAGACCAAAATGGTGAGCAACTTTATCATGACCTATTTAAAACCCCTAGCTCCCCTCCTAATCCCCGTTTTATCAGGAAAAGATTACAAAACAATTAAAAACTTTAGAGACCACTTTGTGGGTGATACCCCTATAATAATGTTCCCGGCAGGGATCTGTAGCCGCTACCTCTCAGACGGAACCTTCTTCGATTATACTTGGCACTTCACCTTCATTAAGATGGCCCGTCGGTACAACCGACCAATCTTACCTGTCTATATCGATGGGGCCAATTCTAAGAAGTTCTACCGCCTCAGCAAGTGGCGCAATCGTTTCAAGATTAAAACCTCTTTAGAGGCGTTGACCCTCCCCGATGAGATGTTTAAGCAGAAGGGAAAGACGATTAAAATCTCAATAGGGGAGTTAATATCGCCTACAGAGTTTGAGTCTAGTGACAACAACGTGTTATGGGCTGATAAGGTTCGTAACCATGTATTCCTAATGCGCCAAGATTCTCATCAAGTCTTTGATCCAGCGAGAGAGGTGACCCTCCCCGCTAAGTGAAGAGATAGAGGAGCACACTTAAAATAACAATCCCCCCCAAGAGAAGAGAATCTCGGTAGGTGAACTTAAGGGGTGGGTGGGGTAACTTGGGGTCATAACAGCGCGCTTTGAGGGCCTCTTCTAATCTTTCACTCTTCTCCAATAGTAGGTCCAAAAGGGTAGTCACATAGGAGGCAATCCTCTTTAGGGGGTTGCTCCAAGGAGACTCTCCCCTTGCCTTACGGGCTTGGGAGATTTGAAAGGCACTATCATTTACGAGAGGGATGGTAGTGAGGGTCATTTGAACAAGGGCCCCCCATCTTGGGATGGAGCGGGCTAAATCATCAGGAGCGGTAGAGTCGCTAAAGAGGAGTCCCAATAGAACAATTGTCCCAAATTTAGCCATAGCGGTGAGGGCGTCGATGGCCTGGTGAGTCACTAAGAGGCGTACCCCTCCAAGCATAAGGGCCATTAGCATAAAGAACCTAAGCTCCCTCAGGTAGTGTTTTAGGGGGAGGGTTATTACCAAGGCCACCACCACAAGGAGGACCAACACGATTAAGACTCTCAATAGGGAGCCTTGTAAAAGGAGAGAGGAGAGGAGGAAGAGGGCTATTAATTTAGCTATTGGGTGGGCTTTGTTGAGGAAAGTGTCTCGCTGGTGGTAGTGGAAAAGGTTCAGTTCGACCACGAAGCAATCTCCTCAAGGGTTGGGCGACGCACTCCATAGCGCTCAACAACTTCTAAGAGGGCTAGGGGAGAGCCTTGGGCAACAACCTCCCCCCTCTCGAGGAGGATTAGGGAGTCGCTGAGAGAGAAGATCTTCTCAATCTCATGGGTGGCCACTACGATAGTGACCCCTGACTCTTTTAGGCTGGCTAAAGAGGCTAAAACCTGTTTAATCCCCTCCCAGTCGAGGTTGGCAAAGGGTTCATCGAGGAGGAGGATTTTAGGTTCCATTATTAAGACCCCCCCTATAGCGACTCGACGCTGTTCGCCCCCCGAGAGACTCCGTGGGCGCTCTTTTAAGAGGTGGCTTAGATTGAGGAGCTGAGCCACCTCTTCAACTCTTCTATTTTGCTCATTAAGCTCTATTTTTAAGTTTTCGAGTCCAAAGCGGAGATCACGTTCCACACTTTGACCCACCATCTGCGTCTCAGCATCTTGGAAGACGAGACCTATGGCGCGGTTGCGCTCTTTAATTTGGCGACTTAAATCGCGTCCCTCAATTGAGATTGTCCCTTTAATTGGACTTAGAAGCCCTTTAAGTGCACGGAGGAGGAGACTCTTACCACTCCCATTTTCACCACAAAGGAGGACCAATTCCCCCTCTCCAACACTTATAGAGATCTCCCTAAGGACCTCCTTCTTGCTAGGGAAGGAGAAAGAGAGCTCTTTAGTCTCCAAAATCGTCTTCATCGCCACCACTCTTTATAAACTCTCTGATTCTTAGGGCAAAAGTATTGCCCAGTAAAACAACTGCCACCAATTTAATTAAGTCTCCCACAATGAAAGGAATTAGCCCAATTAGAAGAGCCTCCCTCCAAGCCACCTTTAAGAAGATCTTTAAGAGGGGGATTCCAATCATAAAAATTGCAATAGTACCCGCCATTGCTCCCAACGTTATGAATAGAAGTTGGCGAGTTTTAGACTTTTCTCTCTTAAACCCCACCTCACTAATTGCCCCAGCGAGGGGAGCGGCCCCTAGGAGGGCAAGGAGAAAGCCCCCAGTGGGGGAGAAGAAGTGGGCTATTCCTCCCGAACCTCCATAGAAAACAGGGAGTCCAAATGCTCCTAAAACGAGGTAGACTGCAACAGCGGAGAAGCCCACTTTAGCTCCCCCCAAAACTCCTGCTAATAGGACAAAGAGGGTTTGGAGCGTTAAGGGGACTGGACCTAACGGAAACGCTATGTAAGAGCCCCCCACAATGAGGGCTGCAAAGAGGGCTGTCACTATAAGTGTTTTAAGATTCATCTCTCCTCCACCGATGAGAGAGCTATAGCAGAAAAGGGGTAAATTGTAAACCTTATAATGGAAAGATGTTTACAATGAGCCTTTAACCAAGTACTATCCCCTTAAGATGAAAACAAGTGATAAAGTGCTCCTTATCTTAGAGGGGCAACAGGGGGATTTTGTCTCAGGTGAGGCGATTGGAGAGGAGCTCAGTTTAACTCGAGCTGCTATTTGGAGAGCCGTTGCCGCGCTACGGAAGGAGGGTTATAAGATTGAATCCTCCACGAAGCTGGGTTATAAGCTGATAGATGGGTGTGACCGCCTCTCTGCTGAGGGGATTAAAGCTCTCCTCTCTCATCCGCTAGAGGTGCTCCATTATAAGGAGGTTGACTCAACCAATATTGTTGCCAAACGCCTCGCTTTGGAGGGGGCTAAAGCCCCCTTGGTAGTTGTCGCAGAGAGCCAAAGTGGGGGGCGAGGAAGGGGAGGAAAAGCCTTTTTCTCACCCCCTGCTAGTGGGCTCTATCTCTCCCTCTTAATAAGACCCAACTTTACTACAACGATGGCCTTAAGAATTACTGCTGCTGCCTCAATTGCAGCAAGTCGGGCGATTGAGGAGATTTGTGGTAAAGAAGTTGAGATAAAATGGGTCAACGATCTCTTCTACAATGGGAAGAAAGTTTGTGGCATTTTAACCGAAGGGGTGAGTGGTTTTGAGAATGGGAAATTAGAGAGTGTCGTCATTGGGCTTGGAATCAATTTCAAAACACCCTCAGGAGGGTTTCCAGATGAAATCAAAGAGGTCGCTACAGCCCTCTATGGTGATAGGGTTCCTCAGGGTGTTACTAAGAACCGCCTAGCAGCTAAAATTATTGACAATCTTCTCTCCCTCTTATCCCAATTAGAGAGGCCTCAATTTATGGATGAGTATCGCCAGCGTTCAATGGTCCTCAACCAGGAGATAACGGTTTATCATGGGAGAGAGCAATACAATGCTTTAGTGCGAGCAATTACCGATGAGGGGGGGTTAATTGTCGTTCTTGATGATGGGAGTGAGCGAGAGTTAAATTCGGGCGAAATCTCGATTAGAAGAGTGTAGGGCTTGACAATTACCTTTCTTGCGGGGTATAAGGGGAGCGTTGCAAGCTACCTTAGCTCAGTAGGTAGAGCAAAGGACTGAAAATCCTTGTGTCCTCGGTTCGACTCCGAGAGGTAGCATCCAACACCGCACCCTTAGGGGTGCATTTTGTTTTTTGGGCTATCTAACATCATCTTCAGCAAAATGGTTTTTGTACCTCTCCCAATATTGCATATAGGTTCTCGCGTTGTTCCCATCAAAATTGAGTTGGTACATTCTGAAGGTTACCTCAATATCTTTAGGTTGCCATTGTTCAACATAAGAGTATCTGTATTGCATCCCCAGTTTCTGCATCACAGCACCACTTTGGGGGTTGTCTCTATCGTGGGTGGCTGTGATATAGATGTAACCGCCTCTTTTGATCTGCTTAACAACAGCTCTTGCCCCTTCGGTGACAATCCCCTTATTCCAAAATTCTTTTTTTAACCCAAACCCAAGGTCGTGACTTTCATCATCGGCCAGCCACACGTAGCCTATGGGAATATTATTTTTCTTAAGGCAGATTGCGTAGCGGTAAGTTGATGGTTTCTCGTAATAAGCTAAGAACCGTTCCTGTAAAAAACTCTCTGCTTCGCCAATCTCCTTTAACGGATACCACGGTAAAAAAGTGTTCACTTGGGGGTCACTCAAAATATCAAATAATGGGTTTTACATCGTTATTGGTAAATTTGCGTAGAATTAATCTTTCTGTCTCAAGTTTTGGTGTACTTTCGCTTCCCATTCGCTCCCCCCTAACTCTGTAGCGTTTCTCCATTATAGGGCAAAACCTGTCTGTTGGTAATGAGAGAGGCTGCCGTTCAATTTCCTCTTGTTTATAGAGGGGCTGACCACTAGAATGGAGATATGGAGTCGCTAAGGCAGCTGCAAGAGGCAATTAATTGGGAGGCATTACGCTTGTCTCTCAAGTGGGAGGAGTGGCAATTGGAAGGCCTCCTAGAGGAGATAGGTCTACTCATCCCCTTGGGCGATCCTCTTACCCTCCACCCCACAATCTATAGTCGTCATACTGGGTTAGCGGCTGAAGAGTTATTAAAAGCTCACTCTTCGGTAAAGGAGGCCTTTTTTAAGCTCGCTCCCCACGATCGCATCATTAAAAAGGGCGATTCTAACTTTCCTGAAGGGAGAGGACTACCCCGTTTCCTCTATGCTAGAGGAAATTTAGACCTCCTTAAAATGAAGCGTGTTACGATTGCCGGAACCAGCTCTGTCTCAAATCAGGGGCGAGATTACACCACCGAAAGTGTTAAAGCTTTGATTGAGCGCAAGGTGGCGATTGTGTCTGGCCTAAACTTAGGAATTGAGGGGATTGCCCACCTCTCTACCTTAGCTGAAGGGGGGATGGCGATTGGAGTATTGACCACTCCTTTAACAGAAACATACCCCGAAGCCCACAAGCAACTTCAAATATTGCTGGGGGAGAGGGGGCTCTTACTGAGTCAATTCTCCCCCCTCACCCAGAGTGAGAGGTGGCACACCATCTTACGTAACCAAGTTATGGCAGCTTTGAGTGATGCCACCCTAATTGTCGAGGAGCGGGACGGAGGGGGGGCTGTCAAACAAGCCTACTACGCTTTAGAGCAAGAGAAACGGGTTGTCCTTTTCAAACACTTAGTAGATAACCGTTCGCTAGTCTGGCCGCGGCGACTGGTGCAGAAACAGGGTGTTTTTAGTGTCAAAAGTCCCGAGGCCATCTTCCCTATTCTCTTCCCTTCAGGGGTAAAAAAGAGCCCCTCAAAACCTTTACCACAACAGTTTTCACTCTTTGAGTCGACTTGACAGAGGGGAACTCCTTCAATAGTATTCTAGCAATTATGAGAGCTAATGAACTACGCCAAAAATTTATAGATTTTTTTGTTGCCCATGAGCACACCCAGATTTCGGGTGCCTCTTTGATTCCCGAAAATGACCCCACTGTCCTCTTTACGACAGCCGGTATGCACCCCCTTGTCCCCTATATTCTGGGACAAGAACACCCCGGTGGAAATCGTCTGGTTAACTACCAGAAGTGTATCCGCACTGGTGATATCGACGTGGTGGGGGACCCCCACCACCTCACCTTCTTTGAGATGTTGGGGAACTGGTCGCTGGGGGACTATTTCAAGAGAGAGGCAATCCACTACTCCTACCAATTCTTAGTCGAGGTCTTAAAGATTGACCCAAATATCCTCTCGGTCACTGTTTTTGCCGGTGATGATGAGGTGCCGCGTGACGAAGAGTCGGCCACTGTTTGGAAGAGTCTAGGAATACCTGATGAGAGAATCTATTTCTTAGGTAGGGGAGATAACTGGTGGGGGCCTGCTGGCGAGACAGGTCCATGTGGACCCGACACAGAGATGTTTATCGACACTGGACGTGAAGCGTGCTCACCTGAGTGTCGCCCCGGCTGTAGTTGTGGTAAATACTTTGAGATTTGGAACGACGTCTTTATGGGTTACCAAAAGATGGCTGATGGCTCCTACCAAGAGATGGCGAGGAAGTGTGTCGATACCGGAATGGGGATTGAGCGCACTATCGCTATTTTACAGGGGAAACAATCGGTTTATGAGACTGAAGTTTTCACCCCCCTCATTGAGAAGATTACTCAACTGAGTAGTGTCGTCTATGGCGAGGATGAGGAGAGTGATACTTCTATCAGGATAGTCGCTGACCATTTAAGGACCAGTGTCTTTATCTTGGGGGACCAACATGGAGTAAAACCCTCCAACTTAGGTCAAGGTTATATTCTCCGTCGCCTCATCAGGCGGGCCGTAAGGCACGGTAGAAAGCTTAAGATTGAGGGGAACTTCCTCTCCTCCCTAGCCGATATCGTAATCGAGATGTACAGTGCAGCCTACCCCGAGCTCAAAACCAACCGTGATTTTATCCACAGTGAGCTCTCCTTAGAGGTGGATCGCTTCTCCACTACTTTGCAGAAAGGAGAGCACGAGTTTGAAAAAATGCTACCCAACTTGTTGAAAGGGAAAAATAGAGTTATTAACGGGCGTGTTGCTTTTAAACTCTACGACACCTATGGCTTCCCCGTTGAGTTGACCGAAGAGCTGGCCCAAGAGCACGGCTTCAGTGTCGACATCGAGGGCTTTGAAGCTGCCTTTAAGAAGCACCAAGAGGCCTCGAGAGGTTCTGGGCAACAGTTTAAGGGAGGATTGGCCGACCAGAGTGAGTTGACAACCGCCCTCCACACAGCAACCCACCTTCTCCACCAAGCCCTTAGGATGGTCTTGGGAGACCACGTTGAGCAGAAGGGGTCCAATATTACCCCAGAGCGACTCCGCTTCGACTTTACCCACCCCGCCCCTATGACCAATGAGGAGATCAAAGAGGTTGAAGCTATTGTCAACAGTGTGATTGAGAGGGACCTCCCAGTAACCACTAAGACTATGTTGGTTGAAGAGGCTAAAGAGGAGGGGGCTCTGGCCTTCTTTGAGGGGAAATATGGGGAGCATGTTAAGGTCTACTCGGTGGGAGACTTCTCCAAAGAGGTGTGTGGAGGACCCCATGTTGAGCATACTGGAGTTATGGGACACTTCTCTATCAAGAAGGAGCAATCCTCCTCCGCTGGAGTAAGAAGAGTTCGAGCTGTTTTAGAGAAATAGCTTAAGAAGATTTTCTTCTAAATAGGGAGTGAATCCCACTAATAGGGATCAATAATAGGGGTGCTAAGAGCATCCCTATTTCATAGAAAAATGAGCTATTGCTATACTTCTTCCCTTTAAAGCGGGCTGAGATTGCACTCATAGGGAGGCCAATCACGTTGCCAGCCATCATCCCCCTTGCAGCTGCTAAAATGGTTTTGCTCTTCTCTTCACCATAGTAATCAACGAGTGTCTGGTAAGCTTCATCGCTATAGTTACCTTGGTTATCAGCATAACTTTGGGCAAATAAGATTCCCATCGCCTCTTCAGGTTTAATGTAGGTGTCACTCCCTGCAAAGAAACTCTCAACCTCTTCAATTGAGAAGCCACTCTCAAGCGCCATCTTGGTGTGGGCATAGCTACAAATAGCACACCCGTTAACTTCTGTTACAGCCAACATTATCCTTTCAGTAAAATCTTTATCTATTATTTGCTCCCTCTTATTCCTCTTTAAAAGAGGAATACTGGAGAACATGTTTAGAAAAATCTTATACATCTCTCTAAAACTGTAACGGTGTTTATAAGCATCTACTTCTATCATTGAAAATTATCGTATCACACAATTCTGCTAATTGCTATTTGGGAGATTAAAAAAGTAGAAAAATGACATTTTGCTTGACAGCCCTTAAGCACCCTCCTAAGATTGAATGACAAAATAAAAACGATTTTCATCGTCTACAACTTCTAGGAGGCGGTTAATGAAAAAAAGACTGCTAGTTGTTCTGTTGGTGTTGTTGCTCTCACTAACATCACTTTTTGCTGCTAATAAGCGACTCGGTATTGGGACAGGGCTGGTGCTACGCGCCCCCTTTGCGATTGGAGCCGTTGGGGAGTACGATTTTGGGCCAGCTCGAGTCAACCTCACCTTAGGATATCAAATAGGATCGTTTCTCCTTGGCGTTGGTGGGGAGTATGTCTTTCCAGGCCTTTTCCAAAATAATGATTTGAACTTTGGCTTAAAGATGAGCGTTGGTGGTAGAATAGACTTGGGATTTTCTTCGGACTATACTCTAATCCGAATTGGAGTTCCTGTTACCTTCGCCTACTACTTTGACAGCGTCCCCATCAAAATCTATGGCAGTGGTATTCCGGGGGTAATGATTTCGTTATATGAAGACCCTTTTTATGGGCCTTCTAATGATGCACTCTTATCTGCCCAAGTAGAAATAGGCGCTATGTGGCTATTCTAGCTTAGTTGCTAGCTGTCCGCACGCTCCATCTATCTCACGTCCCCTTGAGTATCTAACTGTATAGGGGACTTTTTGTTTGTCTAACTCTTGGGTGAAGGTCTCTATCTCTTGGATTGAGGGGGTTTGCCAGGGGAGCTCAGCTGCTTCGTTGTAGGGGATTAGATTAACCATTGCATCAAGGTCACTAATAAAGAGGGCGAGGTCCTTAGCATTCTCACTGGTGGTGTTGTAGCCACTTAATAAGACATACTCTAAGGTGATGCGCTTCTTGTAACTATTTTGGTAGTTTAGTAAAACCCTTTTTAGTTCTTTTAGGGGGAAGGTGCGGTTGATGGGCATCACCTCGTTACGTTGCTTATCATTAGCGACAACGAGTGAGACCGCTAATCTCACCGGTAAGTTGAGTTGGGTTAGCTTCTCAATCGCGGGGGCTACACCACAGGTGCTCACTGTTATACGCCTTAGGCCAATATTGAACCCCTCTTC
>DUOJ01000042.1 GCA_012838895.1 Spirochaetales bacterium | reverse complement strand
CTCCCTTGTCAAAACAAATGGAGTTGACTATCATCCCTTTATGAAAAGAAGAAGTGGTGCCTTGGCTCCTTATCTCTACTTCCTGCCAGCCCTCATCCTAGCTGTTTTGTTTAGTTACTACCCCTTTATTAAAACACTCCTTAACAGTCTGTCGATTGTCAGCTATGGTGGAAAGATCACTTCTTTCGTTGGATTTGATAACTTCAAAGCCCTTTTTAAGGACCAAAACTTTCAAAAGAGCCTTTTTAATACCTTTAAGTTTGCCCTTTTATTTATCCCCCTTGATCTCCTCTTAAGTCTCTCTTTAGCCCTCTTAATCTATAAGAAAAGAAAGCTTAATGGGTTCAATGAAGCTCTTATTATGCTCCCTATGGCAGTAGCAATGAGTTCAGCAGCCCTTGTCTTTAAGGCCCTTTTTAACCCCACTATTGGGGTTGTTAACTACCTTCTTAACCTCTCCATAGACTGGTTTAATAGCCCCTTCTGGGCGATGTTTACCATTGTCTTCTTGGGGGTGTGGATGGCTGTCTCTCTCGATTTCCTCCTCTTGTTGGGGGCTTTGAGGAGTGTCCCACGTGATTTAAGTGAAGCCGCTGAATTGGAAGGGGCCTCTAAAGTAGCTAAGTTCTTCCGACTACAACTGCCTCTAATTTCTCCCACGATTATGTTTATTATTACTACCCGCCTAAGAGATAGCATGCTCCTTAGTGGACCGGTCTTGGTGATGACCGAAGGGGGACCCTACCGCTCAACTCAGACCCTTGTCTACCAGATGTATATTGAAGGATTTGCAGGGGGGAACTATGCCAAAGGGTCAGCTATCAGCGTGGTGGTCTTTCTCCTCACCTTTATTTTAGTCCTCCTCTCATTCCGCCTTGAGAAGAAGGGGGTCTTTTACCAATGAGAAGAGATGAAGTTGTTAAAGCAATAGTTGCCACTCTTTTAGGATTAATCCTTGTCTTTCCTATCTACTACACCTTTGCCGCCTCCTTCTTTGAGGTGCACCAGTTTTCAGCTTCGCCTCCCCACCTCTTTCCAACCAATTTTAGTTTGCACAACTACGCTCGTGCCTTGAGGGAGTCCCTCTTAGCCCGCTTTATGTTCAACTCCCTCTTTGTTAGCATTGTCGGCTCTATAATCAGGATGGCGGTGGCAATCTTGGCCGCCTTCGCTACCGCCTATTTTAATTTTAGGGGACGTAATTTTCTCTTCTTCTTTGTCTTGGGGACAATGATGCTCCCCACCGATGCCCTCATAATAGAGAACTACCTGATGGTCTCTCGCTTAGGTCTTTTGGATACCTATTTAGGAATAATGGCCACCTATCTCCTTGCTCCTGTGCAGATGTTTATGTTGAGGCAAGCCTTTAAGACTCTTCCTAACACCTTTAGGGAGGTGGCCATGATCGATGGGTGCTCCGATTTAGACTTTCTTACCAAGATTGTTTTACCCATGACCCGCCCCATAGTTCTCACCCTCTCTCTCCACTCTTTTGTCACAATCTGGAACACCTATTTGTGGCCCCTCTTAGTCACTAACAACCCCAAGATGAGGACTGTCCAAGTTGGTATCACTATGCTCGGTTACGCTGAAAACCTCGACTATGGTCCAATCTTTGCTGCCATTAGCCTCGTCTTGCTCCCCTCTCTAATCCTTTTTCTCCTATTGCGTAAATATATAGTGGAGGGTATTGCCAGTGGGAGCATGGTTGGTTAACTTTTATTATGTCATTGTTGGAGGATGCTATGAAACTCGGGGAACATAAGTTTAGATTTCTTGTCTTAATATTCCTCCTTTCTGCGCTGTCTCTCTTTGCTGGAGGGCGTGGTGAGGATCAAAATAGGGGAAATGAAGTGGTTTTTTGGCACTACAGTAGTGGCCTCCAGGGGGAGGCGATGAGTCACCTTGTCGACCAATTCAATGCAACGATTGGCCAAGAGAAGGGGATAGTAGTGCGCCCCATCTACCAGGGGAAGGCGAGCGATGTCTCGACCAAACTACGGGCAACCTTACAGACCAACCGTAAAGGAGACCTTCCTAACCTTGTGCAGCTCGACTCAACCGGGATGGTCGATATCCGAAACTCACCCCTTTTAGTCACCATCGATGAGATGGTAAGTAGAGATACTGCCTACTCCCTTGATGAGCTCTTAAGTGGCCCCCTCTTGTCGGTCACTTACAAGGGGGTCCTTTTGGGGATGCCCTTTAACGCCTCAACCATCCTCCTCTACTACAACAAAGATGCCTTCCGAGAGGTTGGCTTGGACCCCCAAAGGGGACCCCAAGACCTTGAGGAGCTAGCTGATTATAGTGGTAGATTGTTGAAAATGCGAGGCGATGGCAAAGGGGTAGAGCGCTATGGCTTTGCCGGAATTCCCACTACCTACGAGCTCGTCTCGTGGATTGGACAACAAAATGGCCTCTCCTATTTAACCGACCAAGGTAATGGCCACGATGGAGAGGCGACTCGGGTCCTCTTTGATAGTGATGGGACCATGGCCACCTTTCTTGACGCCTGGAGAAAAGTTTACGAAAGTGGCGGCGTCGCCAACTTAACGAGCGATGTGACTCAGCAGTTTGTGGCTGGAAGAAGTGCCATGATGGTCGCCTCCACCAGCACCCTAGCAACCCTGATTGAGGCGATTGGGGGACGCTTTGAGTTGGGGGTGGGCTTTCTCCCCCGCGTCAACGCAGAAGCTACCGGTGGGGTTAACG
>DUOJ01000041.1 GCA_012838895.1 Spirochaetales bacterium | reverse complement strand
CTAATAGCTACCCCCGTGATGGAGGAGAGGAGACGGCTTGTCTTGTAGAGCTGGGTAGTGTCAAGGTTGTAGGTGTAATTTAAGAGGTCATTGCGGGTGCGCAGCGCCATCACCAACTCCTCAACGGCGGCATTTCCAGCCCTCTCCCCGATGCCACACACGGCACACTCAACTTGCCGCGCCCCTGCTCGAACCCCAGCTAAAGAGTTGGCGACTGCCATCCCTAGGTCGTTGTGACAGTGGACCGAGATGATCGCTTTGTCAATATTAGGAACGTTGTTCATCAAATGGTCGATTAGCGAGTAGTACTCTTCAGGCATAGTATAACCGACCGTATCGGGGATATTTATAATAGTGGCTCCCGCTTTAATCACCCCCTCAACGATGCGACACAGGTAGTCGCGGTTGCTTCGGGTAGCGTCTTCGGCTGAGAACTCCACCTCAGGGGCTAAGTTACGGGCATAGCGCACCATCTCACACGCTTGCTCATAGACCGCATCGTGACTCTTCTTCAGCTTATACTCCAAGTGGAGGTCACTAGTGGCGATAAAGGTGTGGATTCGGGGACGAGTGGCCCCTTTAAGGGCCTCCCAAGCGTAGTCAATATCTTTGGGGAGGGCGCGTGCTAGCGAGGCGACAGTTGTCTCCTGAACGGTGTTAGCAATCGCCTGTACTGAAGCGAAGTCGCCCGGTGAAGCGATGGCAAAGCCTGCCTCAATTATGTCAACTTTGAGCAACTCCAATTGGTGGGCAAAGCGCACCTTCTCATCGAGGTTCATGCTGTAACCGGGTGCTTGCTCCCCATCACGCAAAGTTGTATCAAAAATGGCTACGTTTTTACTCATCATCTCTCCCTATTTTTTCAGCCAACTCATCAAGCCCCTCAATCGCTTACCGGTTGTCTCTAAGAGGCTCTCCCTCTCAATTCTCCGTTTGGCATTGAAGAAGGGGCGTTTCACCTGGTTCTCCAAGAGCCAATTGCGGGCAAAGGAGCCGTCTTGAATCTCACTGAGGATCTGGCGCATCTCTTGCTTGGTCTCGTCGGTAATAATCCGCCTACCACTCACATAGTCGCCGTATTCGGCAGTATCGCTAATCGAGTAGCGCATGTAGGAGAGTCCCCCTTGGTAGATTAGGTCGACTATCAGTTTCATCTCGTGGCAACACTCAAAGTAGGCCATCTCAGGCTGGTAACCCGCTTCAACGAGGGTATCAAAACCAGCTTTAATGAGAGCCGTCACACCACCACACAAAACAGCTTGTTCGCCAAAGAGGTCGGTCTCGGTCTCCTCTTTGAAGGTTGTCTCCAACACCCCTGCCCTGCCAGCACCCAATCCCACAGCGTAGGCGAGAGCTACCTCTTTAGAATCCCCACTTGGGTCTTGGTGGACTGCAATGAGGGAGGGGACCCCTTTCCCCTCTTGGAACTGGCTACGCACGGTGTGACCCGGTCCTTTGGGGGCTATCATGATGACGTTGACATCTTGGGGGGGGACAATTTGGCCAAAGTGGATATTAAAGCCGTGGGCAAAGGCGAGGTATTTGCCGGCTGTTAACTTATTAGCCAACTCTTGGCT
>DUOJ01000040.1 GCA_012838895.1 Spirochaetales bacterium | reverse complement strand
GTAAAGATAATTTGATCACGCCCCCCCTCTTCTTCAATCTCATAGCGCCCCCGCATCACGATTCTCCCCCTACCGGTGGAGAAGGCGTCGATTATGCCACTACGACCACAAATAATCCCCGCTGTGGGAAAGTCGGGTCCTTTAATATGCTCCATAATCTCTGGAAGAGTTATATGAGGGTTATCAATATAGGCGGCCGTGGCAGCACAGATCTCTTTTAAGTTGTGGGGCGCCATATTGGTCGCCATTCCAACGGCAATTCCGCTACTTCCATTGGCTAATAGGAAGGGAATGGCTGCTGGAAGAACCTGCGGCTCCTCCATCGAGTCGTCGTAGTTGGGACCAAAGTTGACCGTCTCTTTTTGAATATCGTTGAGCATCTCCTCGCCGATACGACTCAGTTTGGCTTCGGTGTAACGCATTGCTGCTGGTGGGTCGCCGTCAATTGAACCAAAGTTCCCCTGGGGCTGGACTACCGGATAGCGCAGAGAGAAGTCTTGGGCAAGGCGAACCAGGGCGTCATAGACAGAAGCATCCCCATGTGGGTGATACTTACCCAGAACGTCTCCTACAATCCTAGCTGACTTTCTAAAAGGGGTGTTGGCCCTTAGACCCATCTCGTACATATCGTATAAAATACGGCGGTGGACCGGCTTCAAACCATCCCTCACATCGGGGAGGGCTCTTGAAACGATAACCGACATTGCGTAGTTGAGGTAGGAAGATTTCATCTCCTCCTCAATATTAGTTCTAATTATTTTTCCTGTTTGCTCTACCATGGTGACCTAATTCCTCTTATACATCCAAATTCGAAACATAGAGAGCATTTTGCTCAATGAAGTTTTTCCGTGGCTCAACCTCTTCCCCCATTAACATGGTGAAGACCCTATCGGCCTCAAAGGCATCTTCGAGGGTCACTTGGGTTAAGCTTCTCGTTTCGGGATTCATCGTTGTCTCCCAAAGCTGGTCAGGGTTCATCTCTCCTAGACCCTTATAGCGCTGAATGGGGATTTTTTGCGCATCAGTGCTGCTACCATATTCTTCGATGATTTGTTCCCTTGCCTCCTCGTCGTAAGCGTAGAATGACTTCTTACCAACGGTGATCTTATAAAGGGGTGGCATTGCAAAATAGACGTACCCCTTCTCTAATAAGGGCCTCATATAGCGGAAAAAGAATGTTAGGAGTAACGTCCTAATATGGGAGCCGTCGACATCGGCGTCGGCCATAATAATCACCTTATGGTAGCGCACTTTATCAATTTCAAAGTGGGCTCCCAAACCCGCCCCTAAAGAGGCGATTATGGGTTGGAGCTTCTCGTTACCCAAGACCCGCTCTTCACGCGCCTTCTCAACGTTAAGCATCTTTCCCCAGAGGGGGAGGATAGCTTGAATCTGGCGATCGCGCCCCTGCTTGGCACTCCCTCCAGCTGAGTCTCCCTCAACTATAAAAATTTCACACTTGGCAGGATCTTTCTCAGCACAATCGGCTAACTTACCAGGAAGGCCGGCCCCTTCACTATTTTTCCGGATGCGCATACGGGCATCACGGGCAGCAAAACGGGCTTTGGCAGCCATGATTGCTTTCTCTAAAATAGTCTCAATTATGGCAGGATGTTCATCAAAATAGTCGTTGAATCTTTCGTAGACAAAAGAGGCAACGATGCCTTGAACTCGAGGGTTACCCAGTTTCATCTTGGTCTGACCCTCAAATTGGGGATCTGGAAGCTTAATTGAAATAACAGCCGTCAGCCCCTCTTTTAGGTCGTCTCCGGCAAATGTCTCTTCAAATTTTTTGCTCAACTTCGATTTTTTTAGTTGCTCGTTCATCATCCTTGTCAAACCACTTCTAAAGCCGGCGAGGTGGGTTCCCCCCTCCCGGGTGTTTATGTTGTTGACAAAGGTGTAGAGCACCTCATCGTAGCGGTCGTTGTATTGGAGAGCTATCTCCAGTTTGACATCATCACGTAACCCCTCAAAGTAGATGGGCTCGGGGTGGACAGCTTTTTTAGAAGCATTAAGGTGGGTTATAAAAGAACCAATCCCCCCCTCATAGTGGAAGACTTGCTCCCTGGGGGTCTCTCCCCGCCCATCGGTTACAGAGATCTGCAACCCCTTGTTGAGGAAAGCGAGCTCCCTAAAGCGCTCAGTCAAGATTCCAAAACTGAAGTTGTCTGAATCTAAGATAGTGGTGTCGGGCTTAAAGCGGACCACTGTTCCACTCTTATTGGTCTCGCCTATCACCGCAACCGGGGCGGTAGGAATCCCCTTGCGGTAGGTTTGATAAAAAATAGAGGGGGGGCGGTGGACGGTCACCTCAAGCCACTCAGAGAGGGCGTTAACGACCGAAATTCCCACTCCGTGGAGCCCTCCAGAGACTTTGTAGGAGGTGTTGTCAAACTTACCTCCGGCGTGGAGCTGGGTCAAAACTACCTCGAGGGTACTAATGTGTTCCCCAGGGTGGAGTTCTGTAGGGATTCCCCTCCCATTGTCTTCAACTCTTATTACGTTGCCCGCCTCAATTGTAACCGAAATTTGGTCACAGTAACCGGCCATTGCCTCGTCAATACTGTTATCGGTAACCTCGTAAACGAGGTGGTGCAACCCCTCCGGGCCAGTAGAACCGATGTACATTCCAGGGCGCTTACGAACCGCCTCAAGCCCCTTCAGGACCTGAATATTATCAGCTGTGTAATCGCTTGCACCCCTCTTGGAATTGGTGGACCCAGTATTAGTAGCAGTGTCGCTAGGCACTGGAGAAAAAGTGTTGTCATCCATATAACTATGTCCTTGTAAGATAATAAAATAAGTTCACCCGATATGGTACCATTTTTTAGAATATATGTAAAGGGGTGCCCGATTATTTTTCAAGTATTTATCTCTTTTTGTAATAACATCTTAAATAGGAGAAATTGTAAAATTACGACTAATTCTATTTCAGACTTGTCAAGCTTTGGAGGCTACTATAATATAACAGTCATGCAGCAAAAAAAGTGGAACTACAATCCGTTTTGGGAAGAGGTCCTCTCCCAGATGCAATCGTCGCTTAGTGAGCAAGAGTGCATTACTTGGCTGAACCGGATTACCTACGCCAAAAGCGAGGAACAGAGGCTAGTCTTAGCCGTCCCATCCCTCTTTATTCGAGACTATGTTGTCACCCAGTACAAGGAGACAATTGAATCAACGTTGAGGGAAATTACCGGAGAAGAGGTTGCCGTTGACATTGTGGTCAAAGCCTCCACAACGACCAAAACCCCAGAGCCCGAAATAGTTGCTAAAGAGGTTCAAAAGCCAACGCAGCTTCCCAAAGCTCAAAAAAAACCGCGCGACTTAAACATTAACGAGCGCTACCAATTTGACAATTTTGTCGTAGGGGACAACAGCTCTTTTGCCTACAACGTCAGTATGGCGATTGCCAAAAACCCCGGAGTTAGTTACAACCCCTGCTTGATCTATGGAGGAGTCGGTTTGGGTAAAACCCACCTAATTCAATCGATTGGAAACTTCATCCAAAACAACACTCCAGAACTACAGGTTGTCTATGTAACAGCTGAGATGTTCACCAATGAATTTATCCAAGCCATCGGGGAGGAGAAGACCCCCCAGTTTAGAAATAAGTACCGCAAAGCCGATGTTCTCTTAATCGACGATATCCACTTTCTCCAGAAAAAAGCCTCTACCCAGGAGGAGATGTTTCACGTCTTCAATAACCTATTTGAGGCCAATAAACAGCTTGTCTTCACCTGTGACCGCCCTATAAACGAGTTACGGGACATCGCTGACCGCTTAAAGAACCGCTTTACACGGGGGATTAATGTAGATCTTCAACCCCCCGCATTTGAAACCAGGCTCGCTATTTTAAAGCGCAAATGTGAAGAGAACAATTGCACCATCCCCTTTGAGGTGCTCGAATATATTAGCCGTAACGTCAATACCAACGTGCGTGATTTAGAGGCCAACTTAACTAAATTGATCGCCTATGGAGAGCTTTTAAATCGAGAAATTACCCTTGAGATTGCCCAAGAGCAGTTGAAGAACAACTTCTCAATGGGGAAGAATCAGTCGCTCTCAATCGATGCTATCATCCGCCTAGTGGGGGATTATTTCAGCGTCTCCCCCTACGATATTAAAGGGAAGAAAAGGACCAAGTCGGTCGTCCTCCCCCGACAAATAGCGATGTACATAACCCGCTCTATTACAGAATTCTCAACGACTGAAATTGGCTACGAATTTGGTGGAAGAGACCATACCACAGTGATGCACTCAGTGCAGAGGGTGGAGGGGATGATTCAAAGTGATGCTGGTCTTAGCAATTCGGTGCAACATCTGATGCAGCTGGCTAAAAATAGCAAAAAGGGATAAGTGTAGGATAAGTTGGGGAAAAGGTGTTAATATCTGTGGATAACTTCTTCCCCTTGTGGATAGACCTTAATAAGTTGTGGAAGAAAACGGGGTTTTGTCCACAAGAAGTTAAAAGTTATAGAGTGGAGGAGAAAAGATTTATTACCGTTTTCCCCATTATACATGCTACTATTACTACGACTACTGTATTATAAATAATAATAGGAGTAAGGAAGATGAAGTTTGCTTGTCATAAAAGTTCGATACTTAAGGAGATCGTTTTAGCTCTCGATTTCACCTCTCAAAGAAATGCCTTATCGGTTGTCTCTAACGTCTATTTAGAGACTAAAGATAATCTCCTCTACATAAAAGCTACCGACCAGAACGTTGGTTTAAAAAGTGTTATTCCTGTAGAGACAATTGAAGAGGGGGCCACAACTGTTTTCTGCGACAAGTTTTTAGGAATCCTCCGCTCCCTTCCAGAAGAGACGATTGTTTTTGAAGAGGTTCACGATAAACTCTTCATCCAAGTGGAGAATAAAGCAATTAGCTTTGAGCTGAGAACTATTTCTGTCGATAAATACCCAACCTTAGAGGAATCAGATGAATTAGAGTTCTTTGCTTTAAGTCAAAAAGATCTTTTAGCCATGATAGACCAAACAATCTTTGCTATCAGCGATGATGAGACTAGACACTTTATGACCGGGGTCTATTTAGAGCAAGATGGGAATCAGTTGGTGATGGTGGGTACCGATGGGAAACGTCTCTCTTTTATTGGGAGAAAGTTTGAAAAGCAGCTTCCCGAGTTTAAGCCAATAATTATTCCAGCCAAGTTTTTAAGCCTCTTAAAGAAAGGGGGAACTCAAGAGGGTGAGGTTGAGTTATCGATAACCGACTCAATCATCTTTGCCCGCCTTGGCGACCAAGTGATGTACTCCTCCCTGATTAAAGGGACGTTCCCCAGCTACAAGCGGGTTATCCCTGCTAGTCAGAGTTTTGAGTGTAAGGTTGAAATCGGCCCAATGAATGAAGCTCTCAAGAGAGTCTCTCTCCTGGTGGAGAATAAAGCTAAGCGGATCTATATTGATTTGGAAGAGGGGCTTTTGACAATCAGCTCAGAGGAGAGCGACTTTGGGCAAGCTAAAGAGGTTATTGCTTGTGACTACTCGGGAGATGCAATGCGCTTAGCGATGAACTACACCTTCTTGGTAAGCCCGCTAAGGGTGATGGAAGGAGAGCAACTCAGCTTAAGCTTCACCGATGCTAACCGCGCCGTAACTTTAAGGCCTGAGCCCCAGAGGGACTACTTCCACATCATAATGCCGATGCAGAAAGAGTAATGAAATTTCGCTCACTAGGATTTCACAACTTTAGAAATCTGGAAGATTCTCTAATCCCCACCGAAGCAAAACATGTGGTCTTGGTGGGGAGTAATGGCCAAGGCAAAACCAACTTTCTAGAAGCACTCTATCTCCTCTGCTACGGCTCCTCATTTAGGGCAGTAACCCTAAATGATGTTTGCCGCCATGGGGAGAAAAACTTCTCCCTTACGGCGGTGGTAGAAGATGAAGATGGGAGCAATCAGAATCTATTCTTGCGTTATAGTGACGCTAAACGGGAGATTAGAATTGATGGCAAAGAGATAAAAGATCGACGTGACTTGATCTACAATATCCCCTGCATCGTCTTCTCCCACGACGATATTGAGTTTATTAGGGGAACTCCCGAAAGCCGTCGTCGCTTCTTTGACCAGACCCTTTCCCTATACGATCCCCTCTATTTTGATGACCTGAGAAGGTACAGAGCACTCCTAAAACAGCGTAATGCTGCTATAAAAGAGGACTATATAGCACTTTTAGACCTTTATAACGCCCAATTGGCCGAAGTGGGATACGCAATCCAAACAAGACGTAGAGAGGCAGTTGAAGAGTTCAATGCCATCTTTACCCCCCTCTACAACAAAATTAGTCGAGGGGAGAGTGGGATGAAGATTGTCTATAAAGCTTCGTGGGATGAGTGCCACTCGCCTTCTGAAATTGTAACCAAGTTAGAGAACTCACTAGCGAGAGACATGCGACAACAGACTACCACCTGTGGTGTCCACCGCGATCAATTTACCTTAATGGATGGCAGGGTCAACTTTTCAGTCAGTGGCTCAACAGGGCAGATGCGCCTCGCCTCTTTAATCTTCCGCATTGTCCAGATTGAGACCTACCGCCAGAAGGGGAAAAAGAGTCCCATCCTCTTGGTAGATGATGTATTATTGGAGATGGACACAGAGCGACGAGGGGAGTTTCTCAAAGAGCTCTCGGGGTACAGCCAAGCCTTTTTCACCTTCCTTCCAGAGGAGCAATACTTCGCCAAGTTCGACAACTCGTCCGCCTTAATCTATTCGGTTGAAGAGGGGAGATTTGTAGGGCAATGAAAGAGAAGACAACCCAAGAGGTATTAGAACTCCTCCTCCACCGCTTAAAGATCGATAAAACGAACCCAGTGAGTAAGATCCACCAGCTCTGGGGGGAAATTGTGGGGGAAGATCTACTCCTCAATGCCCAGCTCTACGACCTCAAACGGGGGGTGTTAGTGATAAAAGTGACCCACCCAACCTACGCTTCTATGGTGATGTTACGGCGTAAAGCTATTCTTGAGCGACTCAAAGAACGATTTCCAGAACTAAAGATTACCCAGATTCAAGTTAGGAGTGGTACGTAGTCCATTGACATTAGGTTGTTGTCACCTATATACTGCCTCTTCGGGGATGTTTTCCCTTTGATTAGATAAAATCCGCGTTAAGCGACACATATTTGGAGATTTTCCCATGAAAAGAACTTACCAACCAAGTAGAACAAAACGGAATAGAAGATTAGGTTTTCGCGCAAGGATGTCCACTAAAGGTGGGCGTCTAGTTCTTGCTCGCCGCCGAGCTAAGGGGAGAAAGAAGTTAAGCGTCTGTGATGAGAAGAAGCCTTACTAAATCAGAGCTTGTCAGGAAGAAGTCAGATATTGATGCAATTTTTAGGGAGGGGAGGCGTTACGCCTCCTCGTGGGTCCGTCTAATTGTTAGAAAAAACGGACTTGAGCACAACAGGATGATTGTTATTCCGGTGCGTAAATATGGCCCATCCCACCAGCGTAATAAAATAAGGCGTCAAGTAAAAGAGATTTGGCGAGTTGAGAAGATTAACTTCTCGCCTGGCTTCGATTTTGCATTTGTGGTGTATCCAAAAAAGGTTTTAGATCATGCAACACAGAAAAAGGAGCTCTTAGATCTTTTTTCTCAAGCAGGTGTTTATCCTCAATCATCTGAGCTTTAGGACCCACCCTCTAAGTAAGAAAATGAATAGGAGCAGATATGGATAAAAATACCATCATTGCCATCGTTTTATCGGTAATCGTTATCTCAGCTGGTTTGGCAATCCAAACAATCTTTTTTCCACCTACCCCCCAAATAGAAACAGCTAGTGAAGTTGAACGCATTGAAGAGGTTCAACAAGCCCCCTCCTATGCCCTCTCTTCACAAGCCTACAATAGTGGTCTTCCCGGCTCCTTCCAGCAGACTGGTGAGGGGCGGTCAGTAAACAAATTTACCTATGAAACTGACGTGTTCTCAATAGAATTCAACCCTAAAGGGGCGGCTGTCTCGAGCTTAAAGCTGAAGAATCACCTCGACAAAGGCTCTCCGGTTGAGATGGTCTTCAATGGTGATACTGGCGTAGATGCCTTTTTGCTCTATGGAGGGAACGATACAACGAGCCCTGTGGATGCTATTTTCAACTATGAGATTAAAGGAGACCGCGTCGAGTTCTACCAAACATTTGGTGTTGTTGGAGCTGATGGTAAGTTGACCGG
>DUOJ01000039.1 GCA_012838895.1 Spirochaetales bacterium | reverse complement strand
TATCGGGTTTATTGGTGTGTAAAAGGTGGAGGAGAGACTCTAAGTTGGTCTCCCCTAAGAGGGAGATTCGCGACAAGGGGAGATTGAGACGCTCACCCCTCATTTTTACCTGACTGGCTGATTCCTCTCCTGAAACGTAGAGGAGGTTTTTCCCCTCAATTGAGGCTAAAAACTGGAGCATGAGGGTACTCTTCCCAATGCCTGGTTCGCCCCCTAAAAGGATGGTCCCTCCCCTCATTACCGAGCCCCCTAAAACGCGGTCAAACTCGGTAATTCCGGAAGAGTAGCTAAAGTCGCTCTCAACTGTAACTTCTTGTAGGTTAATAGGTTGTACTTTGTTAGCCTTGCTAACTAAGCTCTTACTAGGGGTATCGTGGACAACCTCTTCAACAAACGAATTCCAGGATCCACAGTCGGGGCAGCGCCCCAACCATTTCCCCTCTTTGCGGCCACATTGGCTACACACATATTGAATGGTTGCCCTCTTCATAGTTACTCCTTAAAAATCTAACAGCTCCACCTCGAAGATCAGATAAGAATTGGGAGGAATTACCCCAGGGTAGCCCCCAGGGCCATACCCCAACTCGGGAGGAATTATTAGAGTACGCTTCTCTCCCTTCTTCATCGTGACAAGAGCTTCGTTCCACCCTTCTATCACCTGCCCTACAGCAAAGGTTGCTGGCTCACCTCTACGCACTGAGCTATCGAAGACGTGGCCATCGAGAAGGGTTCCTGTATAGTGGACAGTAACTGGTGTTCCTTCTTTAGGCATCTCTTTGCCACTCCCCTCATGAAGGACAACATAACGCAATCCACTGGGAGTCAGAGTGGCTTGAGGCCAACGGTTCTTTATTTCCCCCTCTACAGCCGCTCTTTCAGCTTGTAGTTTTTCTATCTCTTTGCGCTGTACAGCTTCAACATCTTTGGAGAAGCTTGCTTTGGTTACTAGGAATTTATTTGCCTCTTCTCCTACTCTTAATAGTTCAATGCGCTCAATTTTGTCGCCTTCAACTATTTTATTAACCACCTCTTGTCCGGTAACAACATTACCAAATACGGTGTGTTTGCCATCAAGCCAAGGGGTAGCCACATGGGTAATAAAGAATTGACTCCCATTAGTCCCTGGTCCGGCATTGGCCATTGAGAGGACCCCAGGACCACTGTGGGTTAATTCTGGGACAAATTCATCGGGGAAGGTGTAACCGGGGCCTCCGGTACCGTTACCTAGAGGACACCCCCCTTGTATCATAAAGTCGGGAATAACGCGGTGGAACTTTAGGCCGTCGTAGTAGGGCTTACCCTCTTCTTTTAGGTTTAACTCCCCTTCAGCCAGCCCCACAAAATTGGCGACAGTCATTGGTGTCCTCTTGTAGTCTAAGGCGACCACAATATCGCCACGGTTGGTTACTATTTTCCCATATAATCCATCTTTTAACTCTTTTGACATTATTTTCCTCTTATTTATAGTTCTATTGACTCTTCTTGGGCTAAAAGGTGGTAGATTCGCTCTAAGTCTTCCATTGAGTGGTAACTTATCTCGACCCTCCCCTTTTGAAGGGACCCTTTTATCTTCACCTTGGTGCCACATGCCTCAAGGAAGCGCTGCTCTAATACAATTAGGTCTATAGGGCGCTCTTTTGCTTCACTCTTCTCTCTCCCCTTAATCCTCCCCTTACCCTGTTGTAGCTCTAGTGCGATGCGCTCAGCTTCGCGAACAGAAAGGTCCTCATCAATTAATTTCTGGTAAAGGTACTCACGATCAGCTGGATTGACAAGTGATAGGAGGGCTCTGGCATGCCCTGCACTAAACTCTCCCCCTAAGAGTGAGTCTTGCATCTCTTTCGGTAATTGTAACAGTCTAATAGAGTTAGAAACGGTTGAACGCTTCTTTCCAACCCTCTGAGCCAACTCCTCTTGAGTTAATTCACTCTCTTCTAGGAGAAACAAATAGGCTTTAGCTTCTTCAATGGGATTGAGATTTTCTCTTTGGATATTCTCAATTAGAGAGACCTCCAGACGTTGAAATTCAGTGAACTTCTTAACAATTACAGGGACCCTTTCTAGGCCCAATTGGAGAGCTGCTCGGTAGCGTCGCTCTCCCGCTATAATTGCATACTCATCTTCGCTAATCTTCTCAACAATTAGGGGTTGTAATATTCCCTGGGTTCTAATTGAATCAGCGAGTTCGTCGAGAGTCTCTTGATCAAACTTTTTACGGGGTTGGTGAGGATTGGGATGAACTTTATTGATCTCTAGTGAGAGGAGCTTCCCCCCCTCCACCTCTTCTACAAAAACTCCGTTGAACGAATAATCGTCCATTAAAGAGCTTATCCCTCTACCTAAACCCCTCTTTTTGCTACTATTCGACACGTTTTACTACCTCCTCTGCAAAAAGAGCATAACTCTCAGCTCCAGCACTACTGCGATCATAGATGTTGATGGGTAGCCCATGCGAGGGGGCCTCTGAGAGTCGTACATTGCGTGGTATTTTAGTTTCAAACACTTTATCGGGGAAATAGTTGGTCACATCTTCTACAACTTCGTTAGCCAAACGGGTCCTCACTGAGAACATCGTAAAGAGGATTCCCAGGATCTCAAGGTGGGGATTGAGTTGCTTCTTAACATTATTAATGGTGCGCATTAGAAGGCTGAGCCCTTCCATTGCAAAGTATTCACACTGCAATGGGATAATAATATGCTCAGCCCAACACATTGCATTGATTGTCACCAGGCCCAAGGAGGGGGGACAATCGGCAATAATGTAGTCCCAATCCTTCTCTATGGGGGCTAATGCGTTCTTTAAGAAAAACTCTCTAGCCAACTCATTAACCAGCTCAACGTTCAAGCCAGCTAGATTAATACCACCAGCAATCGTTGTAAGGTTTCTCACGGGAGACTCTTGGTAAGCCTCTTGAGGCGTACATTTACCCACCATTACATCGTAGCTGGTATTACCTTTTACATCGGCAGAGACAGCACTAGAGAGGTTCCCTTGAGAGTCTAAGTCAATTAAAAGGACCTTTTTCCCCATTTGGGCTAGAAATGCACCTAAGTTGACAGCGGTTGTGGTCTTCCCCACACCACCTTTTTGGTTTGAAACAATTATCTTCTTGACCATCATAGGAGTACTATACCCAAAGAGGTTAAATCTGTCACCCTAATTAGAAGGTATTGACCAAGATTTATCCCTCTATTATCTTTAGGTTATCAGTTTGAGGAGGTCAATCGCATGATTGATAAAGTAAAAGCTGCCATAGAGAACGTCCGACCAGACCTTCAAATGGATGGTGGCGATATCGAGTTTATTAAGATGGAAGGCAACGATGTCTTCGTCCGCCTCAAGGGAGCCTGTGCCGGCTGCCCAATGTCACAGATGACTTTAAAGAATGGGGTAGAACGCTACATCCGTAGTATCGTTGATCCCAGTATCAATATTGTCTCTGAAAACTAAGAATGTTTCACGTGAAACATCTGGCCACCCAAGAGAGGGTGGCCTTTTTGATAGTAAATAAGAGCGGCTACCCTTAGATAGCCCTACTTAATGCGTCTATCCAAACTAGAAATATTATGTTAGCAAAACCAACAAAGCCACGCTAATACTAGAATCAATAAGAGTTTTAGAAACAAAGAATGTTTCACGTGAAACATTTTGCCAATTAAAAGAAGATGGTCTTTTAAATTAAAATTGGGGGCTCCTAAAAGCCCCCACATCTATATTCATCTAATTGCTAGTTTTTAATTAGATTAATTGTCCATGTTGAAGAATAATCACCCGCTCCAGCTTTTTCGTAATCGTTTTCTTTTACCTCAATCGTTACTGTATCAGATTTAGCAAACATTAAGCCACCAGCTGCAGTAACAGAGAAATTGCTAATCAGGGTTAAAGCCAAGCCACTTCCTTCTACTTTAGTTGCTGCCTCACTTCCAATCTTCACATAGTAGGGAAGCACATAAGGGGTATCCCCAGGTGTTTTTAGTGGCTGAGCAGTTGTTGACACCGAATAAGTGCCCGGGTCGTTTGCCATTACAAAGGCGGCAAAGTAATTAGTCCCATTGAAAGCCTGACCGGCGGCCCACCCAAAAGTAAACGGGTTTTCCGCGGTAGCTATAGGACCAACTGCTTCAAAGCTTGATTTTTCAGTCGGCAAAATTTTATTGCTATCTCCCACCAAAACTTGAGCTATGGGATCTACACTTGTACTCATATATAAAGATGCAGTATCAGCAACAGCAGCACTAACACCAAAAACAGCCAAAATAAGGACAATTAAAATTAAATAAATCCTTTTCATAACATTCTTCCTTGTTAATCTTTTTTATTATATTTTTTCCCTTTGGAGAGTAACTATCGCTATAATAATAAAACTCCCCACTTATGTCAATAGGTTGTGTAAAGTTTTTATATAATTATTACCACCTTTCGTAAATAATCATAATTATTAACAGGCAAATGAATTAGCAATAATTTAACCTGTTTATCTTATGACACCTAAATTCATAATTTAAAAATATCTCATCAATTATCTTGTTTTAAAGGTATTAATTCTCTTTTAATATTAGCTAAAAACACTCTTATGACATCAGGTTCTGGGATGCAAAAGGGCGAGATTGCTCTCGCCCTTAGACTTATTAGAGTTATTCTACTCTTCTTCTTCCTCGCTCTCAGCCTCTGTGCGGGCAATGGCAACGATGGTGTCATCTTCTCTCAGACGGGCTACAGCGACCCCTGAGGCGTAGGCGCCCTGGATTGAGATAGTTTCTACTGGAACCCTAATTGATTGCCCGTTGGCAGTGATACAGACGAGGTCGTCTTCATCACTAACGGCTAAGGTTCCCACCAGATAGCCGGTCTTATCGCGGAAGGTGTAGATCTTTTGTCCCATTGTGGCCCGGTTGTGGCGTTTAAACTGATCAAACTCCACCTGTTTACCCTGCCCCTTCTCCGTTACTAGGAGCATCCTCTTCTCTGGGTTAACCTTCATGAGCCCTACAACAGAGTCTCCATCAGTCAACTTGATTCCAATAACACCTCTTGAGGCGCGTCCCATAGCGCGAACATCGTCATCTGCAAAGCGCAAGCCACGCCCCTTACGGGTCACGACCATGCAGTCGTTCCCCTTCTTAATAAGGATACTGCTAACTAAGACATCGCCTTCATCGAGAATAATCCCCCTAATTCCTCTAGTACGAGCATTTATAAAGAGGGGTAGGTTAACCTTCTTTACAATTCCATTGCGGGTAGCCATGAGAATGTATAAGTCCTCATCAAATTCGCTAAAGTTAATAACCTCAGTTATCTCCTCATCGTCAGCAAAGGGGAGGATCTTCTTAATACTCTCGCCCTTAGAGGTCTTAGACCCAGCTGGAAGTTCGTGTACCTTAAACCAGTAAGCTTGACCCAGGTTTGTGACGACCATTAGATAGTCGTGGGTTGAGGCGACAAAGAGGTGCTCTATAAAGTCTTCATCACGCAATGTTGCCCCTTTAACACCCACTCCTCCGCGCCCTTGGCTGCGGTACTCATCAACTGGAACCCGCTTTACAAAGCCGCGGTTGGAGATGACAGCCACAACGTTTTCACGCTTAATGAAGTCTTCGATATTCATTCCACTCAGCTCTTCGTGGGTAATCTCACTGCGTCGCTCATCGCCATACTTTTCTGAAACGGCTAAAATTTCATCTTTGACAACTTGAAGAATCTTATCTCTATCTGCTAGCAACTCTTTATAATAGATTATTTTAGCATTTAACTCGGCGAGTTCGTTTAAGATTTTCTCACTCTCTAAGTGGCTTAAACGGCCCAGGCGCATATCGATAATTGCTTGGGCTTGGATATCACTAAGACCAAAACGGCTTTTTAGGTTTTGGGCAGCGACGCTGTTATCAGCAGCCTCTTTAATTATCTTTATAACTTCATCGATATTGTCTAATCCAATCTTGAGCCCCTCTAAAATATGGGCCCGCTCTTGGGCTTTAGCTAAGTCAAACTTAGTTCGACGCTCCAAAACCTCTTCACGGTGGGCAACGTAGTATTTAATCATGTCGATTAATCCCAATTGTTGGGGCCTTCCATCGACAAGGGCTAAGTTGTTGACGTTAAAGTTGGTTTGGAGTTGGGTGTGGAGGAAAAGGAGGTTAACTACCACTCTAGCGACAGCCCCCTTCTTTAACTCAATAACAACCCTTATACCATCTCTGTCCGACTCATCGCGCACTTCACTTACACTCTGGAGGTGTGTTTTACGCAGTTCGGCAATGCGCTTCACTAAATCGGACTTATTTACCTGATAGGGG
>DUOJ01000038.1 GCA_012838895.1 Spirochaetales bacterium | reverse complement strand
GTATAGGGGGTTACTAATACATAAGAGAGGCTATGTTCCATGGTTTTAAACAACTCCTTGGGGGTAGTTATGTTTCGATAACACTATAGCGATTAATAGTTAAATTGTCCATGTAATGGGAGAAATCACCCATAATGTAACCCTCTAGCATCGTTCCTCCTTAAAGCCTAACTTAATGTCAAAGTCTGATTAGCCAAAGGGCTACACAAAATCGACACAATGTACACCGATTTACCCCTCGCTATCTGATGGGATAAAAGAAGGAGACACTGGAATTTAAAGGATGATACGCAAAGGTCGTCTGGGTAACATTTCGTTAATAGAAAGATGTAAGGGAGAATCCCAATTTTAGTAACTTTTTTAAAAGTTATACCTTTTAATTATAGATGATATAACATTTTTCCCTTATAATAAGGTACTAACTAAACTGGAGATTTACTATGAAAAAACTTTTACCTATTTTTATCTTAATTATTTCACTTACCCTGCTTCCCGCGGTTAATACACAAAAGATTCACCCCATCGACTCTGATATCTACGAGGCACTAACCTCCCTTTTTATCAGTAGCGGTTATGCCCTTCCTACAACAGCTGGTCCTTGGAGCACAGATGAGCTTTTGAAATTACTAGAGAGGGTTGATCGCACTAAACTTAACAGTGGCGGTCAACAACTCTACGACTATGTGAGTAGGGAGCTAGGGGTAGATCCTAAACTCTTCAAGTTTGGATTTGAAGCTGCCCTTGAGGCCAACATACACACCGATGCCATAAATTTTACATCAAAAGATTCTTGGGTAAAGAACACCAATGATCGCAAGCCAATTCTTGACATTATCCTCGAGACCAATATTGCTGAGCACTTCTATGGCTACTCATCATTCACCTTTGATGGGCGACGCTTTAACCAATTCTCTAAAGAAGAGGGGCACACTTCAGCCTATTTTGGCCAAGAAATTGTAACCACCAACCTCTTCTTCCTTTATGGAAATGGGATTGGGGACATCGATTTAAGCTTCCCCTACCGCGCCTTTGGGGCCCTTGGTGGAAGTGGCTGGTCTTTCCAGGTTGGACGCGACAACCTCTCGTGGGGAGCTGGAAAAACAGGCAACCTTATGTTGGGCGACCACCTCCGCTACCACGACATGGCCCGCCTAGCCCTCTATGGGAAGAACTTTAAGTACTCTTTGGTTGGTTCGTTCTTTGCCCATCCCGACCAGTACTACCCAATCCTCGATGATGATGGTAACTTTGTGGAACATGACCAGCGGTCAGCCCTCTATGGGTTAAATATGTTCTTAGGTCACCGCCTCGAGTGGCGAATGTTTAAAGATAAAGTTGGCTTGGCCCTCTCTGAGTCGATTATGTTCCAGAGTGCCAAAGGTGAAGATGGATTGTTAGATACCGTCTTGGACCCCCGCATTCTAAACCCCTCAATGATCTTTCATAACCTCTACATCAGAAGTAACGCCAACTCCCTCTTAACCTTTGAGATTGACTACTCCCCTATTAAGTATCTCAATATCTATGGTCAAATGGCGATTGATGAATTTGCCCTCTCTGGGGAGAACAAACCAGGGGTCGACCCTAGTGCCTACCCTGATGCTTATGGCTTCTTGGCGGGAGTTCAAACCAGTCTCCCCGTTAAGAGGGGGGCAGCTTATGGCTCTTTTGAATTTGCCCTTACCTACCCCTACCTCTACCTCCGTGATAACAACCCCAACTCTTCAGCCCAAAAACTTGGCGACTATGGGATTAACTATGTTGTGGCTCACCGCGAGTACAGTGGTCCCAGTATTACCAACGGCGTCGCCTACTACGAAGAGTTTTTAGGGTACCAATATGGGGGCGATGCGATGGTCTTTAATCTCAACGGTGGCTATAAAGAGTTTGGGAAGTGGTATGCTGAAGGGAACCTTTTCTATATGCTCCACGGAACCCACGATAAGTGGACCCTCTGGTCACTAGTCTATAAAAACCCCGATTTGGTTAACCATAAGCCCCCCGTTCTCACCACCCCCACCGATACCCACTGGACTGAAAACCAGGGGGACCCTAATGCAGATGAGCGTGATGCAGTGGCTAAAACTTTCGTTGTTGGTGCCAAAGGGGGCTACACAATCCTTAAAGGGTTTGATGTTTATGGACAGGCCGATTTCATCTATATCGTCAATCCGGGAAATATTTCAATCAACGACCCTATCTACGACTTCCAATTCTCAATTGGACTCTCTTATAAAATGTAGGGGGAGCTATGAAAAAATGGGGCTATTTAATCTTATTTCTACTGGTAACTGGCTCCCTCCTTTGGGGAGTTAACACCCAAGAGATTATCCCCCTCTCCTCCCCCCTTTATCGTCACATAGATCGCCTCTATATCTTAGAGGGGCGCCCACGCCCCTCTAGTGCCCGTCCTTGGAGTGTAAATGAAGCCTCCCTTATCCTCTCAAGGATAGAGAATAGGTCGCCCCTCTATGAGGCGATAGAGGCAATCTTAGAGGAGAGTCTTCGCTTC
>DUOJ01000037.1 GCA_012838895.1 Spirochaetales bacterium | reverse complement strand
GAGTGTTATGGAGGTAAGGGGATTCGAACCCCTGACCTATTGATTGCGAACCAATCGCTCTAGCCAACTGAGCTATACCCCCATTAGATATTTGAAAGTAACTTTTCTTCCCCCTCTATGTCAAGAATTTCTCTAGAAATTGGTCTTGAGGGAGGGGGCGTTGAAGATGGTAGCCTTGTCCAAAGTCACACCCAATTGTCCTTAAGAACTGCAACTCCTCTTCGCTCTCTATCCCTTCTATGACGGGGCAGAATCCCAGCTGTTTCACAATCGAGACGATACTCTTAATAAAATCGCCCTGTGCCTTCTCTGAGCTGGTGTAGCGCAGCAGTGATCTATCGATTTTAATACAAGCGAAGGGGAGGGCAATCATCCTTGAGAGGCTCGAATAGCCGGTCCCAAAGTCGTCGAGGTGAAACTTAATCCCCCATGCAATCAACTCATCCATGAAAGCTAGAGCATCTTCAAAGAAGGTGGAGAAGAAGGTGCTTTCAGTGAGTTCAATATTTATTTTAGAGGGGGGAACCTGGTAGTGTTGGAGGGTCTCTTTTACAAAGAGGATCATTGAGGGGTCGTTGAACTGAAGCCCCGAAAAGTTGAGACTAATCGTTGGAAGCTGGGGGTGACGACTCAAGAGTTGGCAACTTTTTTCAAGGACCCAGCGACTCAAGTCTCCAATAATTCCCAACTCTTCAGCGAGGGGGATAAATTCACTGGGGAGGACCTTCCCAAACTTCTCACTCTCCATCCTAAGGAGAGCCTCAACAAAGAAGACCTCCCCGGTAACTAGAGAGTAGATGGGTTGAAAATGGAGGGAGAAGCTCTCCCCTTGTGACTGTAAAAGGTGGTCAGCTAAGAGGGTTCGCCTTTTTATATCTTCAAGGATTAGGGCGTCGCAGTAGACAGCTTGGCCACTCCCCTGCTCTTTAGCCCGTTGGATGGCAAACTCTAAAAGGCTGGTAGCATCAACTGAAGAGGCATCTTTAAAGGGGAGTTGTAAAATTGCAAAGGAGGCCCCTAAGCGGCTAGTTATCCCATTGATGCTCCAGTGTGATTTGAAGCGGTTCATAACATCCCCCACCATTGAGAGCTCTCTCCCTTTGGTGGTTATAATGGCAAATTCATCTCCACCGTAGCGGTAGACCTCCCCTTGGGGGACAATTTCAGCTAGTGAATTGGCTACTGCTTTGAGGAAGCGATCCCCCATTGCTTGTCCAAAGGTGTCGTTGACGACTTTGAAGTTGTTGAGGCTTACCACCATAACGGTCGTTTTCTGTTTGGTGTTAATTAACTGAACCAAAGTTGCTACAAAGGTTTCACGATTGAGGAACTGGGTTAGGTTATCGATTGAGATCTTTGAGGTTTGGAAGTTTAGGTAAATGGCAGTTAAAGCGAGCACCATTGTTGCTCCAGTTAAAATTACTTGGGTAAAGATTGACTGGAGGACAATAATCACAATCGTAATAATAGGGAGCCATACAATGACTTTGAAGAAGTAGGGGTCGATGTAGTGTCGCTGTGAGATGACAAGGGAGAGACCCACCAAGATCCCAAATATGGCGAGGCCTAAGGGGAGGTGATTGAGAAGTCCACGAATATAATTGCCTTGGGAGTCGAAGTAGAAGAGCCAGTTGGTCTTAAAGTTAAAAATGGGGACAATTTGATAAATCACAATGGAGAGTAGAAGGATAATGGTGGCTGTTCTTATCTTGGGGGAGCTCTCTTTGGGAGCCCTTTCAGCAATATAGTAGACGATGTAGATGTTGAAAATTAGGGAGAGGGGGGGGTAGAAGACAAAGTAAGCTGTGTTGAAAATCCAGTCGTAAAGAGATCCATAAGGGGTATTCTGAACAAAGGGCACCATTGAGAGGAGGTTGAGGACTATGGCGAAGATGGTGTAGTAGAGGGAGAAGATGAAGAATTTCTCTCGGGGGCTGACACGCCATTTAGTCATGGAGGCGTTTTGTAAAATCACCAGAAGTAGGCCCAAAGAGACAATCTCAGGAGCAACGTTCCATGTCATTTGTGATCCTCTTTAACAAGGTCCATTATACCCAATTATCAAAAAAAGAGAAGAGAGTAGTAAGAGTGATATATTCCCTATTAGTAGGGTTTTTCCGGTCTTTTCACTTATAGATATTCCCTAATCTTAGTAAACATTAGTTCTAGAGCCCTGAGGGGTTCTTTTTTTGTCTATTTGCAACTTTTTAGAAAGAATATATTAGTATTGTCTTGTAAAGTCTTTGAAGTTGGGGTATAATAATAGCAAGAGGAGAAATCTATATGTTTGTCCAAACTGCACCCAAAAATAAAGACGGTAGAGTCCTTATGTACTATGCAGAGTCGTACAGAGAAAATGGTAAGGTTAAACAGCGTACCATCGAACGTATCGGGTTTGTTGATGAATTTACCCATCTCTACGATGACCCAATAGCACACTTCAAGAAAATAGCTAAAGAAAAGACCAAAGAGATGCAGGATAGAATTAAACCAATAACCGTTATACTAGAGCCTGAAGCTATTCTACCTTTTAATGAAGAGACTTGTGCCTATGATTGCGTGAAGAATATTGGTTACGCTGCTATTAGCCAAATTTTCCACCTACTAGGTATTAACCAGTTCATCGATGACAGGCGTAAGTACTTAGAGTGTAAGTACAACCTAACGAATGTGATGAAACTGCTTGTATTTGAAAGAATTTTAGCGCCAGATTCTAAAAGGGCAACCTGGCTAAACAAGGGGCAATATTTTGACAAGATGGATTTCTCCTTAAACGACATCTACCACGCCCTAAGTATCTACCCTGATTGGCAAAAAGATCTGCTACAGCAATTACACCGTAAGATGGTTGAGCTCTATGATAGAGATTCTACCCTCCTGTTCTATGATGTAACCAACTACTACTTTGAAATAGACAATGAGGATGACTTTCGTAAAAATGGGATGGCTAAAGACAACAAGAAAACACCCATTGTCCAAATGGGGCTATTTATGGATGGTATGGGCTTTCCTGTCACCTACGACCTCTTTGAGGGTAATACCAACGATTGTTCAACCTTTGTTACAATGAGTGAGAAGGCACGCGCCCTACTCAAGATGGACCACATAATCTATGTAGCTGACAAGGCGATGATGAGTGGAGAGAATGTAGCTGAAGTCATTACTAAGAAGAACGGTTACATCTTTAGTAAATCGGTGAGGGGAGCCACACAAAAGCTCAAAAACATTACTCGAGATCCTGCTGGGTACTTGAAGTTTGACTGTAATGGAAGAGAGATAGCCCCATACGACACTACTACCTCAGTTGCTTTCATGTACAAAGTTTTTGATGAAGTTAAAGACACCTATGTGAAAGATAGCGAGGGACACAGGAAGAGTGTTAGGGGTGTTGGTCACTACCAGATTATCTATTGGTCGGCTAAGTATGCTGAACGAGCTAAAGTAGACCGTCAAAAGGCTATTGAGAAAGCTGAAGTCGCCTCCCACACTAAAAGCAAAGAGGTCATAGACAACAACTATGGTAAAAACAAGTACCTCAAAACTCAAATCTATGACAAACAGACGGAGAAACAACTAAAAGAGTATAATGCTAAAGTGGTCTTTGACTTTGAAAAGCTTGAAGAAGATGTGTCTCTAGATGGCTACTACATTATTGAGACCAATGTAACAGGTTTAAGAGCTCGCCTCGATGCTAAAGGGAGAGAAACAGATGAACTAGAACCCTCCTTTAACAAAAAGAGTCGCTGGTTAAAAGAGGAGGGGATGTTACAACTCAACAAGGTAGTTACTCCCTTAGATATTATTGGGATGTACCGTGGGCTTTGGAAGATAGAACAAACCTTCCGAGTAACTAAGAGTGAGCTAGAAGTACGCCCAGTGTATGTTTCCCGTAAAGACCGAATTAACTCCCACTTTCTCACCTGTTTCATAGCTCTTCTTATTGTAAGGATCTTAGAACACGAAGTAGAGCATGAATTCTCTAGTGAGAAGATAATTAACTCACTAAGGAAGGCCAATGTAGCTGAGTTAAACAGTACAACATTCAAGACCCTCTACTACGATGAGGTACTAAAGGTTCTTCGTGAAAAGATGGGGATTGATTTTGGTAGAAATATCTATACTCGTTCTGCAATAAGGAGCATGTTAGCTAAAACTAAAAGATAAATCTAAGACAACACAAAACATTTTCTAGTCAGGGGTCAAAGTAATTCTTTGTAGAGCAATACTTTGGCCCCTCTTTTAAACTTTGCTAAGTGAAAACTCAGGGTAAGAGTGATATATTCCCTATTAGTAGGGTTTTTCCTTGCACTATGTTATACATTTATGTAAAATCAAACGAAAGCTAGATATATCAACTAGTGTTCCACTCAGCGCTATTTCGTGTTGCCAAATGATTTCATATGGAGTAAATGATGATTCGTTATAGACAAGTGATGTGTATTGTCGTGGGGTTGTTGTTATTTATAACACTGACTTCTCAATTATTACGGAATAGGTCAACGCCAAGCCCTTTCAAAAAATCCTTTGTCTTTTGAGTGGTCTCTGAGATGAACGACTGCTTGTTGTCCAGGTTGACTTTTACGATGTTGCGACACAGATCAATCACATCCTGTGGTGAGTACTCCGCATCAAGGTTTTTCTGTCTGAGAGCCTTTACCAGACCATAGAAGTAGAGTAGGCTCACGTGGTTGAGGAAGGCCCAAGCCTCCAATTTCTCATTGGAGTGTTGGTAAGGAGCAGAAGGGCTCACTACATTCTTTAGGTAGTCAAAGCACTGCTCGATGTCCCAACGACCCTTGTAGTCGAGGAAGATCCGTTTGGGATGTTCATCCATATTGCTGACAAAAGCGAAGACACCCCTACGAGATTCACTGAAGAACCCCTCCTTGTCCACTCCCTCATAGGCCTCGGCAACTTGCTCCAGGTAATGGGTCTCCTCCCGTTGCCTCCGCTCCTCGTCCATATAGATATAGAGATGATTGCCCTCATCTCCAAGGCCCTCTTTCTTGTACCAGACCTGCCTGCCATGGTAGATGAACACATCGTCGAATATCTTCCTTGAAATGCCCTCACCAAAGGAGTGCTTCAGGTACTTGGTGTTATCCTGCAATGGCAGGATGAAGGAAAGGCCCTGCTTCATCAGAAACGATACGTTTGCTTTGGAGTAGAATCCTTTGTCCGCTATCACCACCACATCCCTTGCTCCACTTTCAGCTACCGTTATCTCCAATGAGCTCTTATCAACTACATTGCCTGGTAGCAATCGATAAAAAGCAGGGCTATGACTTTCGGCATCAAAGACGTACAGGACTCTCACCTGGGTACGCTTCTTATTGGCTGCTGTATTGTAGCCCCGCTTGGCGTAGGTATCTGAGCAAGAAGTGAAGATGTTCGTCCCATCAAAGATCAGCTTCTGTCCTTCCTTGACATAGGGGCGCATGAAATCAACCATCTCATCTCGTCGCTCACCCAGCTTTGCCATGAATGAGCCCACGGTGTTCTGCGACATCGCTACATCAGGATAGAGGTCATTCAAATACGAGGCCTCGAACATTGCCTTGGCACTCTTTGCCGTAAACCGCCCTCCCAGGCGAAGCAGCGCAATAACAGTGACTTCCCTCCATACATCAGGAAAGGCTACTTGGAGATCTTTAACAATACGGGGAGAGAGTTGGGTCAACAGCTCATAGACCCCGTAACACTTGATGCTGGCCTTCAATGCCAACTTTGGCCGCAGGTAATGTTCGTTGGGGATGAAGCCATCACGCTCATTGATCTTGCCAATGCACTTGCCAGTCTTCTTCTTCGCTCGCTTCTTCTCCCGATCCCATACCGAGGAGATAAGATAGACATAGTAGTATCCACCAATATGACGTATCTCACAGGCCCCTAATTCAGTAGGTTTATGGCGCTTGATCTCTTCAGGAATTGCCATGGTAACACCTCTTACTATATCCGTAATTACGTATATAGTATACCATAACACCAATAGTGTGGGAAGTCTAAATCGTAAAAACCACCCCAAATAGAGGCGATTTTTACGATGATTTGAAGATCATGAGATTCTATGGACTCGTCTGCCCAGATTAAGAGCAGAATTTAGCCCAATTCTATATCCGTAAATTTTGTGAAGTCAGTGTTATAACGCTCCCCCTTTTAGGCTCTGATTCTAAGGTGTTCAATATTAGCCAAATAGATTCAGATGTTACAAAGATTGAGTTTAAAGTTGGGCAAAGCCCCTGGCGTGAAGTTAATTTAGACTCAAAGCAAATCGAAGTTCCTAACTCTAGTGATGAGCTCCTCCTTAGGCAATACAGTGGCCCATCTATAGTGGGAGGGGAGCTACTCTACCGCTATGATAATAATCTAGAGACATGGGTCTATGTAAGAGAACCACAAAAAGAGAGACTTGAAGTCACTTTAAGTCCCTATGCTACAGCGATGTTTACCAATCAAGCGCTGAAGCATATGTACAACCTCTACTTCGGAGTAGGCCTTGATAGTGAGTTTTCATTTGAATTTCACAGGGCTCTACTCTTTAAGTTTAACATTGAGGCTAAGTATGCCAAGTCAAATAATATCTGGGCTGACTCCTTCTTCATCTTCGGAGGTGATGTGGGAGTTGGCTACAGATTTGAATTAGGAAAGGGTTTCCTTTTAACCCCTTCAGTTACCTATGGAGTGCTCTTCCACTATTGTATTGGGACTCTTGAGGAGAGCCTTGGTCAAAAGCTCCATCTCCAGCAAATGTTAGCTCTCAACTTAGAGGCGGGTTATAAATTTAGTTCAAAGATGATTGTCTTTGTAGCACCAAAATTCCAATTCATGTTAGATAGCACCCGCAATGGATTCTTATATGGCCTCCGTGCTGGTGTAGGCTTTGTTCTTTAGAAGGTAATAAAGTATGACGAAAAAAATAGTTATTGTAGTAGTTGTCGCTCTTGGAATTATCCTCGGCCTTCT
>DUOJ01000036.1 GCA_012838895.1 Spirochaetales bacterium | reverse complement strand
CTTGCGCCTCATGTAAGAGGGAGCGCCAAATACAGCACTTTGCTCGTAAGGAGTTCTTGTGGAAGAAGTTTGAAGAGAGAAGTTCTATTTAAAGAAGGTCTCTCTTAACCACCTCTGGATCTCTACCGCTTCACCCTTACGCTGGAGCTCTCTGATTTCGGCCATTACTTGGTCGGTTAGCCTAGCTTCAACCATCTGGAGGAAGCGGACACTCTCACGTACTGCCCCTTGGCCATCCTCTCTGTAGGGGTACTGGTCCATGCTGTACCACCCATCGTAGCCCGTCTCTTTGAGCCAGAAGAGGGTTTCTACATAGAAGGGGAAGTGGACTGAACCTGCTATCATATCGTCGTCCCAGCCACCGTAGTTGTCGTTGAAGTGCATGTGGAACAGTTTCTTACCGTAGGTTTGGAGGATAACGACCGCCTCAGCAACGTTCTCACCCCCCATGAGGGCGTGACCAGTGTCGATACAAACGCCAACGTTATCTAAGCCGGTCTCTTTAGCTAAGAGGAGGGTATCGCTGGCACGGGCCATAAAACAGTAGTTTCTAGGCTCTTTACACTTATACTCAAGGGCAAAGTTGATATCGGGGGAGGCCGCAGCTACCTCTTTAATGTTCTCCATCAGCCAAGCGCGCTCTTGTACTAAGTTTGATTGGAGAATGTAGTCGTACCCATCTTGGCCGGGCCAGAGATTGAGGGTTTTACACTTGAGAGTTCTTGCCATCTCGACACACTGGTAGGTGTACTCTAGTGCCATTTTACGGGTATCGGGATCTTTAGCGGAAAGAGAGCCCTTTCCCCATTTGCGTTGTCCAAAGTGGTCAGGGATAATCGAGACACACTTGAGGTTGTACTTATCGAGCGTCTCTCCAATTTGGTCTACGTTAGAGGGGTCGACATCCCAGGTCCCTACCAACTCAATCCCTTTGACCCCCTCAATCTCTGATGCTTGTCTAATTAAGGTCTCTTTAGGGGGTATCTCCTTGTACCCAGAAGAGAGGAAACGGTCACAAGTGTTTCCTAAGTTTCCCAAAATTACCGAGTATTTGTTCATTAGAACGCCTCCTATAGAAATATTATTTTAAGTTTCTAACACTCTCGCGAATAATTAAAGAGCCGCTCACTAGCAGTCCGAGTGGGGCGTGACTCTCCTTACTCTTGTTTCTAATGCGATTAATAATTGCGTTGGCTGCCAATTCACCAATCTTTTGGTTTGGAATCTTAACCGTAGTTAAATGGGGTTCCATCATAAAGGACATTGGGAGGTTGTCAAACCCAATAATTGAGATGTCTTGCGGAATCTTTAAGCCATATTCTTTGAGGGCTTTTACAACACCAAAGGCGGCCAAATCGTTGTAACAGAAGAGTCCTTCAGGTAATCTTCCCCCTTCAGCGAGGTAGCGTTGCATATCTCTGTAGGCTCCGTCAAAGCCGGGGTCAACCTCAATGGGAGGGATAGAGGGGGAGAGCCCCAACTGGCTAGCTGCCAAATTAAACCCCCTCTCTCGCATCAGCACATTGCCCGACTTAACTCGGCAAGTGACCATCGAGATAGAGGTGTGACCAGTTTGATCAAAGTGTTTTACAACTTCGTAAAGGGCCCCTATGTTGGCCATATTGACGTAGTCTTTCGAGACTTGCTCAAAGTAGGTGTCGATTAGGAGGTGGGGGATGGGGAGATTGTTTAACGCTTTAAC
The DNA here is from genome assembly GCA_012838895.1 of Spirochaetales bacterium. GTDB lineage: Bacteria > Spirochaetota > Spirochaetia > Sphaerochaetales > Sphaerochaetaceae > DUOJ01. The sequence goes on along the minus strand of DUOJ01000036.1, from coordinate 8,945 downwards.
ATCCTCTTCGCTCAGTTCGGTCCCCAAAATGATTACCCCTTTGGGTTTCCTGAAAGTGACTTCACCTATAAAGTCGTCCATTCTATTGGAGTGGTAGTCGAAAATTTCAAAGGTGTACCCTTCGTCAGAGACGACCCTGTTCATCCCGTTGATATACTCCATTATGAAGGAGGTTTGGTCCTCATTGAGGATTAAGCCATGTTTATAGATTCTGGCAAACATAATAAAACCGAGACTCTTATTATCGACTATCCGTTTAGCTGGGACACGATAACCCATCTCTTCAGCTATTTTGAGCACCTTGATGCGGGTTTCATGGGCCACACCTCGCCTCCCATTGAGGGCCAGGGAGACGGTAGCTTTAGATACTCCAGCTCGCTCAGCAATCTCTTTTATACTCATGATTCCAGAGTACCCTTTCCATTTTTAGTTGTCAAATAGTTTATTAAAATTTAATTAAAATTAAGCAAATTGTTTGAAAATAGGGGTAAAATCTTGGTTATTTGGGGGCCTAAAGGGGAAATACAATTAAACCATATTAAAGAATTTTAATTTATATTTGACTTCTCAAATGGGGTGAGCTAAAATTAGTCATTCGACTGTAAAAGGAGGAAACAGTATGAAAAAAGTTCTTGCAATGGTATTACTTGTACTGGTCATGGTTCCAGTATTGTTTGCTGCAGGAAAAGCTGAGGCTAAATCAAACTACGAAATTGTAGTTGTTCCCAAAGACGCCTCTAACCCGTGGTTCGTCAGGATGAAAGTTGGTGTTGACGAATTCGCTAAAGGTACTCACCATACCGTTTACCAGCGGGGAACTCCCGATATTGATGCCACATTGCAAGCCCAGCTGGTCCAAGACTTAATCGCCCAAGGGGTTGATGCTCTCTGTGTTGTTCCCGTCGACTTGGAATCGATTGAGCCAGTTCTAGCTCAAGCTAGAAAGGCAGGTATTGTTGTCATTACCCACGAGGGGGCTGATTTAGAGAACGTTGACTACGATATTGAGGCCTTCAGTAACGTCGGTTACGGTGCTTTCATCATGGATAACTTAGCTGAAGCGATGGGAGGAGAGGGGGTTTATACCACAATGGTAGCCTCTCTTACCAACGGCTCCCACAACGAGTGGGCTGATGCCGGTGTTGCCCATCAAAAGGCCAACTATCCCAAGATGACCCTCCTCGCAGCTGAGAAGAGGGTAGAGAGCTTCGATAATGGAGATGTTGCCTACAACGTCGCCAAGGAGCTCTTTAAGAAGTACCCCAACCTCAAGGGAATCATGGGGACCTCTTCCTATGACGCTCCCGGAGTTGCCCGAGCCATTGAAGAGCTTGGTCTAATCGACAAAGCTTTCACTTCGGGAACTGGAATGCCACTCGACAACGCCGCTCTCCTCGAGAGTGGAATTGTTAAGTCCCTTACCCTTTGGGACCCTGCTCTAGCTGGTCAAGCTATGATTGCCCTCGCCATTAAAGTCCTTGATGGTGAGAAGATCTCTGGCGTAGTTGACCTCGGAGTAGATGGGTATACTGCTCTCCAATTTAAAGAGGGGAGTAAAACTGTCCTAGAAGGAGAGGGGTGGATTGTAATCAATAAAGATAACGTCTACGACTTTGGGTTCTAGCCTCTTCCATTGCTGAGCTTGCCCTCCTAGAGGGCAGGCTCTTTACAATCCAAGATTAGAGAAAGGGGGAGAGTATAAATGGGGGAGAGCTTACTTAAAGCAGTCAACATCTATAAATCATTTGTGGGGGTAGAGGCCCTCAAAAATGTCACCTTCGAGATTAAGCCGGGAGAGATCCACTGTTTAGCGGGGGAGAATGGGAGTGGCAAGTCGACTCTCATCAAAATTATAAGTGGTGTCTACACTCCTGATGCCGGTTACATGGAGTTTGAAGGGAAGAGATTCTCTAAGATTACCCCTATTGATGCCATTAAAAATGGGATTCAAGTAATCTACCAAGATTTCTCAATTTTCCCCAATCTGACAGTGATGGAGAACCTCGCCTTCAATAGTGAATTAGCTGACCGACGCAAACTAGTGAACCACAAACGGATGCGTCAGATTGCCGAAGAGGCGATTGCCAAGATCGATTTTAAGGTCGATTTGGACGCCATTGTCGGCAATCTATCGGTAGCTGAGAAGCAGATGATAGCTATCTCACGTGCCCTAATTTTCAATACTAAGTTGATTATTATGGATGAACCAACCACCGCCCTCACGCGGCGGGAGGTCTCCAACCTCTTTAAGATAATTTTGCGCCTCAAAGAGATGGGGATTGCCATCCTCTTTGTGAGCCATAAACTCAACGAGGTCTTTGAGATCTCTGAAAACTTCACCATTCTCCGTAGTGGGGAGCGGGTGGCGAGTGGGAGCACGAGCGACCTTGATGCTAAAAAATTCACCTACTACATGACAGGTAGAGAGTTCCAAGTCCACCGTTTTGAATATGAGAAGGTGAAAGAGGAGCCCATTTTCAGTGTCGATAAGATTGGTATTGAGGGGAGCTTCTCCAATATCTCATTTGATGTCCACTCGGGAGAGATTGTGGGAATAACCGGACTCCTTGATTCGGGGCGGACCGAACTGGGGTTAGCCCTCTTTGGAATTAAACCGATAGAGGAGGGGGAGATTAAAATGAGGGGGAAGCGGATAAAGCTGACCAATCCCCGACGGGCGATTCACAATAAAATTGGGTATCTCCCCGAAGACCGCCTCAGTGAGGGGCTCTTCTTAAGTCAATCTATTGGGGACAACATCGTTATCTCAGAGATAGATAACCTCTCAAAGGCGTTTGGGATCCTCGACCGCAAGCAGAGGAGGGATGAGATTAAACAGTGGGTTAAAAACCTGGCTATTGCTACACCCAACCCCGCAAATGCGTGTCAAACCCTCTCTGGAGGGAACCAGCAGCGGGTTGTTTTAGCCAAATGGCTCGCTTGTGATTTGGACCTCCTAATCCTCAACGGTCCCACTGTAGGGGTCGACATTGGGAGTAAGCACGATATCCACTCCATCTTACAAGATTTGGCTAAGAGGGGGATGGGACTGATAATTATCAGTGACGACCTTCCTGAAGTCTTAGAGAATTGCTCTAGAATTTTAGTCTTAAAGAATGGGCAAGTGGTGGGTGATATGCTAGCTAGCGAAAGTGATGAGAAGAAAATTCTCTCCTATATGATGTAGAGGTTTAGAGATGAAAAATAGATTAAAAAAATTAACTAGCCGCAATGAACCCTATATCTTTTTGGTCTTGTTGGCTGTCTGTATTTTGATTGAGATTCGCTCAGGGCAGTTCTTCTCCCCCAACAACCTTGTCGATATCGCCTCAGCAATGATTGTCCCTGGCTTAATGGCAATTGGAGCCTTCATGGTGATTGTCTCGGGGGGGATTGATGTTTCGTTTCCAGCCTTAGCCTCCCTCTCCTTTTACGCCACTACCAAGCTCCTCCTTGACCACAACTATCAAGGGGGTGTCGTTTTACCATTTTTAATAGCAATTGGATTTGGGGCCCTCCTAGGAGCCTTTAACGGCCTCTTTATTAGCTACTTTAAGCTCCCTACCCTTATAGTGACTCTCGGCTCTTCGAGTGTCTTTAAAGGGTTGATGCAGGGAGCTCTCAACTCAAGACAACTGGCTGTCATTCCAACGGGGATGAGGGAGTGGGGGAAGAAGGCCCTCTTTGTCGCTAAGAACCCTGTTTCAGGGCTCACTAGCCGCATGCCAGTTGCCTTCCTTGTCTTCCTCTTTGCCCTTGTTTTTGCCTTTTTCCTACTGCGCTTCACTATGTTTGGGCGAGGCATTTACGCTATAGGGGGGAGTGAAGTGAGTGCTGAAAGGGCCGGTTTTAGGGTGGTGCTTACTAAATTCCTCCTCTATATCATGGTGGGGATGATTGCCAGCGTGGCTGGCCTAATTAGGGTGTGCATGATGCAACAAGCGCACCCCACCAATATGTTGGGGATGGAGATGAATATTATAGCGGGGGTGGTCCTGGGAGGGACTGCCATTACCGGGGGGCGGGGAACCCTCCTTGGGTGTATGCTGGGAACCCTCCTCATTGTGATAGTTGAGAACTCACTCATCTTGATTGGAATTCCCACCAGTTGGAAGAGTGTCTTTACTGGTGCCCTTATTATAATCGGGACGGGGGTGAGTGCTTACCAGGTGATGCACCAAGGTAAAACTCGCTCCTCTAAAGGGAAGAAACAGGAGGTGGCACAATGAACAAGAAGAGAAACAAACTAGTTGTCGACCGCCATATGTTTCGCTTAATAGTGATGATTGTCGCCTGGATGATCTTCATCGCCTTTACCCGCTTTAGGAAGTTTTACAACCTCGTTAACTTCCAAACAATGGCAGCCCAATTTCCTGAGTTTGGTCTAATGAGTTTGGGGGTGATGCTCACCATGATTACGGGAGGGATTGACCTTTCGGTGGTGGGGAATGCCAACCTAACCTCAATTTTGATGGCCTATCTCTTGATAAACATGACCGATGTTGCTGGGGCAATTCCCCCCTATGCTATCCCGTTGGTTTTTTTCTTAGCTATTCTCATTGGAGCCACCTTGGGGATTTTCAATGGTCTACTCGTTTCAAAAGCCCATATCCCCCCCATCTTGGCGACTCTCGGTTCAGGCGAGCTCTATACTGGGATTTGTATGGCCCTTACAAAGGGGAATGCCGTCTCTAAGTTTTCCCGCACCTACGCTACGACGATCAATAACCGTCTCTTTGGGCTAATCCCCGTGCAGCTTATAATCTTCACCATCATGGCACTTCTTGTCTGGTTCCTCCTCTCGCGTACCGTCTTTGGGACTAAAATCTATATGTTAGGGACCAGTGCCACCGCTGCCAAGTTTAGTGGTCTTAAAACCGACACCCTCCTTATTAAAACCTACCTCCTCTCAGGGATCGTCGCGGCATTAGGGGGGATGATAATGTTGGCCAACTACAACTCAGCACGTGCCGACTATGGGACCGTCTACACCCTCCAGTGTGTTTTGATTGTTGTCCTAGGGGGTGTTAACCCCGTGGGTGGCAAAGGGAAAATTAGTGGAGTTATCTTGGCAATTGTGTTGTTGAGGATGTTAGAGACGGGTCTCAACCGCTTCCCCAAGATTAGCAGTTACTACATCTCCCTAATTTGGGGTGGTGTCCTGATCTTGGTGATGGTTCTAAACTTCTTCACTGAGAATAAACGAGTTAGGAGAAAAGGATGAAAAAGGTAAAAGTACTGTTGGTGGGTGAGTCGTGGATGACAATCAGCCAACACTACAAAGGGTTTGACCACTTCACCTCAGCTACTTTTGGTACTGGACACGCCTTCCTCAAAGAGGCATTAGCGAGAGACCCTGCAATTGAGTACTCCCATCTTGAGGGGCACTATGTGCAGAGTCGCTTCCCCTATACCCTCGAAGAGTTGAATCAGTGGGATGTGATAATCATAAGCGATGTAGGAGCCAACTCTTTCCTCTTAAGTGATAAAGTCTTCGTAGAAGGGAAGAGAGAGCCTAACCGCTTAGCTCTTTTGAAAGAGTGGGTTGAACAAGGTGGAGGCTTAGCGATGGCTGGAGGCTACCTCTCATTCAGTGGCTTTCAAGCAGCAGCCAAATATTTTCGCACTCCACTAGAGAAAGTCCTCCCTGTCGACATCTACCCCTTTGATGATAGAGTCGAGACCCCTGAAGGAACCGATGCTCAAGTGCTTCTCCCAGACCACCCCATTTTAAAGGGGGTCCCACAAGCGTGGCCCCACCTCTTGGGGTACCAGGAGGTGGTCCCTAAAGAGGGGGCACAAGTATTAGTTAAGAGCCAATACGACCACCCCCTCTTAGCGGTGATGGAGAGGGGTAAGGGGCGCACCCTGGCTTGGGCCAGTGATATAGGACCCCACTGGTGCCCCAAAGAGTTTGTTGAGTGGGAGGGGTATGCCAAGCTATGGCAAAACGCCATCCACTGGTTAGCGGTTTAAGGTATCGGTGGCCCTCTTTTCAACTAGCTCTGCAGCTATTGCCAACGTCTCACTCAAGGTGGGGTGGGCGTGAATAGAGAGGGCAATATCTTCACTGACAGCCCCCATCTCTAAGGCTAGGAGAGCTTCACTAATAAGCTCTCCAGCATTTTTGCCGGTTATCCCCGCCCCTATAAGGCGCTTACTATTTTTTTCAAAGAGGGCTTTCGTCACTCCGCTCTCACTTAAGGCACTCATCGCTCTAGAGGAGGCTTGCCAGGGGAAAGAGCCTTTAACGTACTCAATCCCCCTCTCCTTAGCTTCATTTTCAGTGAGCCCCACCCAAGCTATCTCGGGGTGGGTGTAGGCTACAGAGGGGATCCCTAGGGGGGTGAAGGCCGACTTCTCGCCACTTGCTACCTCAGCTGCCACCTTTCCTTGGTGGGCGGCGCGGTGGGCGAGCATCGGGTCACCCGTTACATCCCCAATGGCATAGATGTGTTCAACGTTGGTTTTAAGCTCTTCATCGACCATGATAAAACCCCTTTGATTAACTTTTACAGCAGTGTTCTCTAGGGTGATGGTGTCGCTATTAGGACGCCTCCCCACAGCAACGAGGAGGGCGTCAGCTTCAACTTGAGAGGTGTTGTCTAAGTGGAGTATTAACTTCTCTTTAGTAGCTTCCAACTTTTCTACCTTGGTCCTGGTGTAGATTGCATTATATTTATCTTTAATCGCCTTGATTAAAGGTGCTTTAAGGTCTTTATCGGCAGAGGGAATGATTGAATCGGCCATCTCAATAATCGTTATTTTAGAACCCAAAGCGTGGTAGATCGCTGCCATCTCAAGGCCAATTATTCCACCCCCGATGATGGCGAGGTGGGAGGGGACCTCTTTGAGGAGGAGGGCATCATTTGAATCCCACACCCGCTCATCGTCGTAAGGAATCCCTGAAATTTGGGCAGGCCTACTCCCCGTTGATATTATGAGGTCATTAAACTTTATAAGGGTCTCTCCAACTATTAGTTCATTACTACTCTTTAGGGTCCCAAATCCCTCGATGACCTCAACGTTGCGCGCTTTGGCAAGGGCAGATAGTCCATTGTTTAGTCTCTTTATGACGTCCTCTTTGTGCTCTCGAATCTTATCTAAGTTGAAGGTTGGAGCACTGTAGAGGAGCCCTAAGGGGGCCACTTTAACCACCTCTTCAACCACTTCAGCGTAGTGGAGGAGGGTCTTAGAGGGGATACACCCCCGGTTGAGACAGACACCACCTAAGACGCTATCTTTTTCTATCAAGGTGACCGAGCGTCCCAAATCAGCGGCTCTAAAGGCGGCAGTGTAGCCACCTGGCCCTCCTCCCAATACTACAAGGTCTCTCTCAATTGTTTTCATAAAATTGCCCTCCTTAAGTCGTTAAGGAGTGCCGCGAGGTAGACGGTGAAGCGCACCCCAACAGCCCCATCAACTACGCGGTGGTCGTAGGAGAGGGAGAGGGGAAGGATATCGCGGGGCTCAAAAGTCTCTCCGTTCCAAATTGGTTGTTTGGCTATCTTCGAGAGTCCCAAAATTGCCACCTCGGGGCGGTTTATAATGGGGGTAAAGTAGGTTCCACCAATTCCCCCTAAAGAGGAGACACTAAAGGAGGCACCACTCAAATCTTCATTTCTCAGTTTTCGACTACGCGCCTTTTCACTTAAATCAATCAACTCTTGTCCAATCTCGGTAACCGACTTTTTGTCCACATCTTTGACAACTGGCACGACCAACCCCTCTTCAGTGTCGACAGCAACACCAATGTGGTAGTAGTGTTTGAAGATCACCTCGCCACTCTCCTCATCGAGGCTAGCGTTTAGCGATGGGTAGCGTTTAAGGGCGTAGGGTAAAATCTTAATCACAAAGGGTAAGATAGAGAGTTTTACTGTGCTTGTGTTAGCCTTTCTAAAGGCCTCTAGGGCGGTAACATCGGCTTGGTCAAATTGGGTCACATGGGGGATAGCTTGCCAAGCTCCACTCAAGTGGGGTCCTGAAATCTTTTGAATTCTTGTTAAGGGGACCCTCTCAATTTTTCCGTAAACACTAAAGTCTTCCAATTTGAAAGGGGCGGTGGAGGTTATAAAGTTGCCACTTAGGGCACTTTTCACCAGTTGCTGGATATCATCATGGAGAATTCTTCCATGGGGGCCTGTGCCAACGACTTGGGCTAAGTCGACCCCCAACTCGCGGGCATACTTACGTAGCGATGGAGTTGCGTGATAGGGGCCACCAGGGGTTGGTTTTACCGCCTCTACCTTTTCAGGCGGGGGTGTCGGTTTAACCTCTTCTTCTGTTTTCTTCTCTTCAACTGGTTTCTCTTCAACTTTCTCTACCTTCTCCTCTTCAACAGCCGCCACCTCAATTTCAGCTATCGGTGAGCCCTCAGAGACGAGGTCCCCCGCCTTGACTAACACCTTGGTGATTGTCCCGCTATAGGGGCTGGGGATATCGGTAACAGCTTTGGCGCTCTCGAGGGCGATGAGGGAGTCGTCAACGCTGACACTCTCCCCCTCCTTGATATAGATTTCGATGATTGAGACATCGCTGAAGTCCCCTATGTGGGGTACTAATATTTGCTTAATAGCCATATCTCTACACTCCCATTAGCTAAAGAGAGGGTTACTTTTGTCCCTCTCGATCTTGTACTTCTCAATAAATTGCTCCGCCTTCTCATCCTCTTTGAGACCTCTGAGGGCCGCAAGGGCGATATAGTGGCGGTCAATTTCAAAGAAGCGCCTTAGTGCTTCGCGGGTATCGCTGCGGCCAAAGCCGTCGGTCCCGAGGATGGTGACACTCTCGTTGGGAATCAGGCGTCTGATTTGCTCCCCATAGGCGCGGATGTAGTCGGTGGAGATTACCACTGGTCCATCGTGCCCCTCCATAATTTGTGTTAGATAGGGGACCCTCTTCTCGCTGTGGGTGAGGTTGTACCTCTCTGTGTCGATGCCATCTTT
>DUOJ01000035.1 GCA_012838895.1 Spirochaetales bacterium | reverse complement strand
ATTCAACCTCATAATCTCCACCGTCCCTAAAAGGGTTCCTAGGACGGGGACAACAGTGTGGCGTGCTTGCCATAGCTCCCGAATAGCTAGGGCAAAGCGCTCTAGGTAGTCGCTGGTACGCCGATCCCACATCATAATAAGCTCATGGACAGCTTTTGTGACCCACTCCTCGCCCCCCTCTTGGTCGGTGAGGAGAGCTGTGTAGAGGTCCTCAGCCATTAGGGTAAAGAGGAGGTCGGTGTACTCTTGTTCAACCATGGGGCGGCACTGCTCCAGTTCAGGATAGGTGGCTAAGAGCTTTATGAGCATCCCAAAGAGGTGGAGTTTAGAGACAATAAAACCGTGACCTAAGACAGCTTTTGCGGGGAGGTTAACGACGTGGGCCAACCCTTGGGAGGAGAGTTTTTTGGCTAGAGAGTCAAAGTTACGCCCTTCGGTGCGGTTAAAGAGGTCTGTATTAGGAGAGGGGGCCCTCTCAATAATTTGGGCCAACACCTCTAGGTCTTCGGTGCGCGATTTGATAACTTCGCTAAATGGGGAGTCCAACTCCTCTAATATCTCAATGCTGTTAGCGAGAACGCGTCTCTCCCCCTCTGTAAAAGTAGCCATTTTTACCTCTTTGTATTGCCTCTACAATAGACTACCTCTCCCTGTTAGTAAAGATATATGGTAGTATCCTCACCAAGATGGTAAAACGAGTATCAATAATCGGGATTGGGGCCGTTGGTGCAATCTACGCTTGGCGCCTCAGTCAACATTTAGGATTTCCCAATGTGAGGGTCGTCGTTGACCAAGAGCGGCTACAGCGCTACCAAAGTGGGGGCATTTTTCTCAACGGAGAAAAAGTTGATTACAACTACGTCACCCCTGATGAGAGGGTCGATTCGGCTGATTTAGTTATTATTGCCACCAAGAACCACCACCTCGAAGTCGCCACCGAGATGATAAAAGGCCACGTTGGTGAAAAGACAATTCTCCTCTCCCTCTTGAATGGAATAGATAGTGAACAACTCCTTAGTGAGAAGTTTGGCGCAGAGAAAGTATTATATGGGTTTACAACGGCTCTCGACTCAACGCGGGTAGGTAACAAGATTGACTTCTCAACCGAAGGAATTATCTACTTTGGGGAGAAGGACAACTCTAAAAGCCCTAGGGTAGAGTCTCTAATTGAGCTCTTTAATGGTGCAAAGATTGCATACAACAACCCCGAAAACATCGAACGTGAATTATGGGCAAAGTTTATGGTCAACGTCAGTATCAACACCATTAGCGCTATTACTAGGGGGACCTATGGCGACTGTGCCAATATTGGAGCTATAAAAGAGTTGATTATAAAGGCCCAACATGAGGTGATAACCCTCGCTAAAGCAGTAGGCATTGAGGGTCTAGATACCTCTTATATAACCAAATACCAGAAGATCTTCGCCTCTCTCGAATACGAAGGGAAGACCTCAATGCTCCAAGATATTGAAGCTGGGCGTATGACAGAAAATAGTGCCTTCTGCCTTAGGGCTTCCCAGTTGGCTCGCCAATATGGGGTTGAAACTCCCACGGTTGACCTGTTGGGACAAATTCTTGAGGGGTGTGAAGCTGTCCAACAACGCCTCTTAAAGAAATAGCCGCTTGGCGAACCAAGCGGCTAGATTAGTTAAACTAAGTTAGTTAGCAATCACATTTGGGACAATCTGCTCCGTCGTTCAATTTCTCATCCATAATGTCGAGCATATCGGCCAACTCTTGGGGTAGTTTATCACCAAACTTGGGATAGTGGTTCTCCCGAATATCTTTCACCTCTTTGTGCCATCCCTCGCGGTCGACACAGAGGAGCTCTTCCATATCGGCAGCACTCACCCCTTCGGGGCGGTCAATGGCGTCAATCGTGGGCATAATCCCAATGGGAGTCTCAACACTCTTGGCAGTCCCTGCACATGATTCGAAGATCCACTTTAAGACACGGCTGTTCTCACCAAAGCCGGGCCAGAGCCACTTACCATCGTCGGTTTTACGGAACCAGTTGACTGAGAAAATCTTGGGTAGCTTACTCTGGTCGTGGGTTTTACCAATGTTGATCCAGTGCTGGAAGTAGTCTCCCATGTGGTAGCCACAGAAGGGTAACATAGCAAAGGGGTCACGGCGGATAGTTCCAACGGCTAGGTCTAAGGCAGCTGCTGTAATTTCAGAGCCAACGATTGATCCAAGGAAGACACCGTGGTTCCAATCTCGTGCTTGGTACACTAATGGAACAGTCTTGGGGCGCCTTCCACCAAAGAGGAACGCATCGATGGGGACTCCGGCGGGGTCTTCCCATTCGGGGGCAATGCTGGGACACTGGCCAGCAGGGGCGGTAAAGCGGGCGTTGGGGTGGGCAGCTGGTGGCTGCTGTTTGTTTCCCTTCTCTTGGACCCACTCATTCTCTTTCCAATCAATCAGTTTGCCGGGGGCATCGTAACCAATCCCCTCCCACCACACATCTTTGTCTTCAGTAATAGCACAGTTAGTGAAAATTGAGTTCTTTTCGAGCGAGTGCATGGCGTTGGGGTTGGAATCCAGCGAGGTACCGGGGGCAACTCCAAAGAAGCCTGCCTCGGGGTTAATAGCATAAAGGCGTCCATCCTCTTTAAACTTCATCCAAGCAATATCATCACCGATGGTTTCAACTTTCCAATCCTTAATGGTTGGAACCAACATCGCTAGGTTGGTCTTTCCACAAGCACTGGGGAAGGCGGCCGCAATGTACTTGCTCACCCCTTCGGGGTTGGTAATCTTGAGAATCAACATGTGCTCAGCCATCCACCCCTCATCTCGAGCGAGAACGGAGGCGATTCTGAGGGCGAGGCACTTCTTCCCAAGGAGGGCGTTCCCACCATAACCTGAACCGTACGACCAAATCTCACGGGTCTCGGGGAAGTGGGAGATATACTTTTGATCGAGGGGGGCACAGGGCCACTTGCCGTGGTCACTCTCCCCTTCGGCCAAGGGTTTACCAACACTGTGGAGACAGGGGACGAAAACCCCATCGGTCCCTAGAATATCGAGAACTTTTGTTCCAACCCTAGTCATAATCATCATGTTGGCTACAACGTAGGGGCTATCGGTAATCTCTACCCCAATTTTAGCAATATCAGAGCCAACGGGTCCCATTGAGAAGGGGATTACGTAGAGGGTTCTACCCCGCATACTCCCGTCGTAGAGCGCTGTCATTGTCTTTTTCAACTCTTTTGGATCAATCCAGTTGTTGGTTGGTCCGGCAGCTTCTTTCGTCTCAGAGGCAATATAAGTTCTGTTTTCAACTCTGGCTACGTCTGAAGGATCAGAAAAGAAAGCAATACCACCCGGCTTCTTGTCAGGATTCAACCTGGTAGCAAGGCCACTGGCAATCATCTCTTCAACAATCTGATTGTATTGTTCCCTACTTCCATCCGCAACCACAATGGCCTCAGGTTTGGTTAGCTGAGCAACTTCGTTAACCCACTTCTTAAGTCCTTCGTGCTTGACATCTTGTAATTTCATTCGCTTCTCCTTATATATAGGCGTGTTAACCACACTTTTAATTCATCTAAGAAACCTTATAATCTTTTAAATAAAGATACAATCATATAGAAAAAAAGAATAGCGAATCTCTTTACAAATATACCTTTAATAGTTCCACTAATTGCTATTTTTACCCCTTTGTCTTAGGCTTCTCCCTATAGGAGTATCACAGTGACAGACCTCTCCCTCCCTGCCGGTTCTCTCCAATCTGCCCTGCAAGCTTTTGCGGGGGGCGCCGACAGTGTCTACCTTGGCCTTAAGTCCTTTTCAGCCCGTAAAGGGGCGACCAACTTCACCTTGGAGGAGGTGGCTAAGCTTAAAAAGGAGGCTGTTAACCAAGGGAAGAGGGTCTACATCGCCCTCAACACCCTCCTCGAAGATGACGAGTTAATCGCTTTGAGACCCACCCTTAAAGAGTTGGAGTTGCTCCAAGTTGATGCCCTAATTGTTCAAGACCTCGGTTTAGCCTCCCTTCTAAAGAGAGAGTTCCCCACCCTCCCCCTCCACAGCAGCACCCAGCTGGCAGCCCACACTATAAGGGGGGTGAAAGAGCTTCAGAATCTTGGCTTCTCAAGGGTAGTCTTAAGCCGGGAACTCACCTTCGAAGAGATTAAGAAGATTAGAGAAGCCTGCCCCTCTATTGAGCTTAAGGTCTTCATCCATGGGGCTCTTTGCTACGGTTTCTCTGGCCTCTGTATGGCTTCCCACCACCTAACGGGGCGCAGTGCCAACCGGGGCGAGTGTGCCCAAATTTGTCGCACCTGGTTTACCCATGAGGGGGAGAGGGGGCACTACTTCTCTATGAGCGACCTATTCCTAGCTGAAAAGGTGGTTAAACTAAAAGAGATCGGGATTGACGCCCTCAAGGTAGAAGGACGGATGAAGAGCCCCGATTACACCTACTACGCCGCTCGCTACTACCGCGACCTATTAGATAATAAAGAGGCCTCCCCTATCAATCTATTGACCCAATTCTCCCGCACCCCTTCGAAGGGGTGGACTTTCAACCGCTTTAAAGAGCCTCTCGTTGATACCCTCTATCCCGGTCATAAAGGGGTTGCAGTTGGCCAAGTTGTCGCCTCCCAAGAGGGAAGCATTATTGTTCTTTTAGAGGAGGAGATTGCTATTCGTGACGGTCTACTCCTCTTCATTGAGGAAAAGGGGGAAATGTTCCCCCTCCAACGGCTATTTAGTTCAACCAACCAACCCCTTTTCAAGGGAGAGAGGGGGGAAAAAGTTAAGATTACCCTCCCCTTTAAAAGAGAGGTTGCTATCGGAAAGACCCTCTACCAAATCTCTAAGCACGACACCCAGCGTCCCCTTATCAGCGAGGGAGGTCTTAAACCTTATCGTCAACCAATCGCTTTAAAGATTGTCTTACAAGAAGAGTTCTTAGAACTCTCTTCTGATACCCTCACCTTAAAATTCCCAATTGTAATTCAAAAAGCTAACAAGCCCCAAAGCCTAGTGGACAACATAATTCAACTCTTCACCAGTGGAGGGGAGCATTTTGAGGGGGGTCAAATCACCTTCAAGAACGAGACACCTCTTAAAGGGGAGGAGATATTCCTCCCCCTCTCCCAACTAAAGAGCATTAGGCGCACCTTCTATGAGGAGCTTGATGAGGTAGCTAAAAGAGAGATTAAGGTTCCTTTCACCCTCACCGAGGGGCGCTGGGGAGATCTCCCCCCAAGGGAGAGGCTCTCACCCCCCAGTGACCCCCGCATCCCCTGGGTCGACACTATTGAGGCCCTCTCCCTAATTAAAGGGGGGCGCCCCCCCGAGGAGGTACTTGCCCGAATTGATGGTCTCTTTTATATCCCTCTCGCTCCCGTCACCTTTGATGAAGAGGGGTACTTTAAGGCGCTAGAGGAGCTCTTAGAGCTATTGGATGGAGAGTTCTTAATTGGGCTCAACAACATTGCCCACCTCAACTGGGCACGTGAAAATAAGAACTATTCCTACTTTGGTGACATCTATCTCTATTGTGCCAATAGGGCCACCCTCGCGTTCTACTATGCGGTGGTGGAGAACTTGAAGGGGGTCTACCCCTGGGTAGAGCGCACTTCAATCTCCCTCCCCCTCTTCATCAGTCGCAGCTGTTTCCGCCACGACTCGCTCAATAAGGGGTGTGGAGGGTGCTCTAAAAATAGTGAGTACACCTTAGAGCAGAGTGGTAAACATTATAAAGTGGTGGTTAGAAACTGCTTAACGCTCCTCTTAGAAGAGAGGGGAGATTGAACTCTCTCCCCTCTTAATTGTTAGAGAGGGAGCACTATGACCTAATTTTCTAAAAGTTTGTACTTCTCGACAAACGCCTCTGCGTTTTGAATCGAACCGCCAGCGGCTCCTTTAACGAGGTTGTTAACCAAGAGGACAAAGCCAATCTTATTGGCCCGCTTCTTTAAGCGACCGGTGTAGACCACCATCCCTTGAGGTTCGCCCCAGAAGGCGTGTTTCTGTTGGGGGAAGGCATCGACAGCGCTGTATAAAACTGGATTGATTGGTGTTGAGGGGAGATGGGAAGCCTCTTTAAAGTTATCCCACTCATCTTTCACCTGCTCAAGGGAGAGCTCCTCTTCGAGGGTGAGCCAAACAGCTTCTAGGTGGCCAAACATAACAGGAACGCGTACACAATAGACATCAACTAAGGGGTCGATTGAGAGGATCTTCTTAATCTCTTTCTCAATCTTCTCCTCTTCCCCTTTAATAAAGGGGATACAGTTGTCGGTTATATCGAAAGAAGAGAGTCCTGGGTAACCAGCGCCACTGACTGATTGGTAGGAGCAGACCGCGATCTCTTTAATCCCATACTTCTTAAAGGGCGCTATCGACATTGCCAAGCCAGCCGTGACACAGTTGGCATTGGTGACCACAAACCCCTTCTCAGGGTATCCTTGCTGCTCAATCAGTGAGAGGGTCTCAATATTGGTCTCAGGGATTAAGATGGGGACATCGTCGTAGTAGCGCATCGCTGAGGCGTTTGAGAAGACAAAGAAGCCGTTATCACGAAGGAGGGGTTCAGCTTCTGCAGCGACATTGGCAGGGAGGGCCGAGAAGACAATCTTCACCCCCCGCTCTTTCATTGTCTCAATACTAAACTCATCGATAACTCTACCCCTAATTGAGGAGGGCATCTCAAATGGGAGTAACCAGTGGACTGTGGAGCCATAGAGATGGTTTACCCTAGCGGCAGAAGCGGTGATATACTCAACTTCAAACCAGGGGTGGTTGGCTAAACGCCACATAAAAACTTGTCCAACAGCACCAGTAGCTCCAATTACGGCTGCTTTAATTTTGTTCATAAGGCTCTCCCAAATACTTTTTAGTAATTGCTTTGGACTGTATCTTTTTAAGCCCCTCTTTGGCAATAGGTTTACCCAATATTTTGTTATTTATTTTAATTTTTGTTATTAAAAAAACTATTTGTTCATTTATAGCCCCATAGAATATACACACTTACCACTCTAATATTGACTAAAATTAAATCCACCTATATGCTAGGCGGAGTATTGGGGGTGTAGCTCAGTTGGTAGAGCGCTTGAATGGCATTCAAGAGGTCAGGGGTTCGATTCCCCTTACCTCCAAAGAGGGTCGCTTTAACGCGACCCTCTCTCTATTTTTCCCGGTTAATTAGATCCTCATTTGTCCCCAAATTTACTTTTCTCTATTCACTTACAACCCTCCAATCGCTATGATAAAGAAGAATTAGAGGAAGGAGAGGCATCGATGAACCCACTAGCTAAAGAGCTTAATGAGATTTTAAAAGAGAGTGTCGCCTATGAGATGCTCAGCGACTTTGGAAAAAGGATCTACTTCCCCAAGGGGATAATCAGCCAATCAGCTGAGGCGAAGCAGAAAGCCCACACCTACAATGCCACCATAGGGATTGCTACAGAGGGGGGAAAGGCCCTCTACATCCCCTCAACCAAGGCCAACTTTGCCGCTAATATAGATGGCGAAGAGCTCTTCCCCTACTCCCCAACAGCTGGAGAACTAGTTTTAAGAAAATTGTGGCTCTCCTCGATAGTTGAGAAGAACCCCTCAATGGAGGGGAAGCTGACAAGCCTTCCGGTAGTGACAGCCGGCTTGACCCACTCTCTCTCGATTGTCGCCTCCCTCTTTTTAGAGAAGGGGCAAACAATCTTAGTCCCCGATATGTATTGGGGCAACTACAACCTAATCTTCAGTGAGAATCGGGAGGCCAATTTAGTCAACTTCCCCCTCTTTAAAGGGAGAGGACTCCACTTAGAGGCCCTCTCTAAAGCAATCGATTCAACTAAGGATGAGGTTGTTGCCTTGGTCCTAAATTTCCCCAACAACCCCACCGGTTACACCCCCACGCAAGAAGAGGCAGCTAAACTAGTAGAACTTTTAGTAAGCAAAGCTGAGGCGGGACGCAAACTCCTCATCTTCACCGATGACGCCTACTTTGGCCTCTTCTTTGAAGATGATGTTTGTCGTGAATCACTCTTCTCTCTCCTTTGTGACGCCCACTCCAATATCTTAACGGTTAAAGGGGATGCAGCGACTAAAGAGGAGATGGTGTGGGGCTTCAGAGTTGGCTTTATAACCTTCAACTCAAAAGGGATGGGCGAAAAACACTACGAAGCGCTCGTTAAGAAGACGATGGGAGCCATTAGAGGAAACGTCTCCTCCTGCTCTAAAGCTGCCCAGAGCATCTTAATCCGCTCCCTTAAGAGTGAGAGTCACCAGAGAGAGAAAGAGGCGGGAATAGCCCTTATTGGGGAGCGCTACCGCTTCCTCAAAGAGTGCCTCTACCAATATAGAGATAACCCTACCTTAACCCCCCTCCCCTTCAACTCGGGCTATTTCATGGCCTTTGAGTGCCAAGGCGATGCTGAGACACTGCGGATGCACCTCTTAGATAACTACGGGGTGGGGACCATTGCAATCAAGGGGAGATATCTGCGTCTAGCTTTCTCGAGTGTCGACCTTGACCAGATTGAAGACCTTGTCGCGATAGTCTACAAAGGGGCTAGCGAAGCCTTTGCCTAAAGACTATTCATCTTGTGGTAGTCGCCAATAAACCTATTTATAGTTGTGGCCAACTTCTCAACTGTCTCGGCAGTTGAGAGGTCTTGCTCCAACATCTCTCTAATCCCATTTTGTATTTCGTGGTAGGCTTGGTAGCTATTGGGCCACCAGACACTCTGGACGCGTGGGTCGCTGGCCCATAGCTGGTCAATTGCAACTTGAAAGAGGGGGTTTTGGGCAATATGGCTCTTAAACTCCTCCATCTCATAGGTGGCGTGGTTGGTGGGGAAATAGCCGGTCTTCTCGTGCCAGTAGAGCTGGGCCTCTTTGCCCATCAAGAACTTGAGAAACTCCCAACTGTCACTTTTGCCACCATCAGTTCCGTTATCGAGGAGGAAGATTGCCCCGCCCCCTACGTTAACCCCACCGGTAGCTTCTGCGTTGACGCGGGGGAGAAAGCCCACCCCCAACTCAAAGCGTCCCCCAATCGCCTCAATCAGGGTTGCTAGGGTGCTGGTGGAGGCGACCATCATGGCACTTCT
>DUOJ01000034.1 GCA_012838895.1 Spirochaetales bacterium | reverse complement strand
GTTCGGCTTGTCAAACTTGTTGTCTACTCGATAAGTGGTTTGATGAGTGGCCTTTCAGGGGTTATCTTGGTGGCCCGTCTAAACTCTGCCCAGCCGGCCATTGGTTCGGGGTATGAACTTGATGCCATTGCTGCAGCTGTAATTGGTGGTACGAGCCTCTCGGGAGGGGAGGGGTAAATTATTGGAACAATCATTGGTGCTCTGATTATGAGTACTATGAAAAACGGCCTCAACTTGATGCACGTCTCTCAGTTTTGGCAACAGGTCATAATTGGGGTAGTAGTTATCGTGGCCGTCTATATAGATATTAAACGACGCGACACACAGCGTCCGTAAAAATAGAGTCCGCAGTTGTGGACATTATCGCAAGGAGGAATTTATGAGAAAGATTGTTGTTATTACTATCGTATTGGTCTTACTTTTACCGACAATTCTGTTTGCCGCTGGAGGAAAAGAGAAGAAGGCTGACGAGACTTATATCGCAGTTATCAGCATGGGCGAGCAGCACGAGTATTGGCAGGCAGTTAAGCTTGGAACAGAGAAAGCTGCCAAAGAGTTGGGTATTAGGACAACCTATGAGGCTCCCCCCTCAGAAGATATGGTTGACCTCCAAATCAACATGGTTGAGAATACCATCCGCACAAAGCCCGATGGACTTCTCTTGGCTCCACTCGATGCAGTGGCCTTAGTCCCCTACATTAAGCAAGCCGTTGATGCCGGAATCCCCGTCGTCCTTTTCGACGCAGGTGCCGACACCGATCTCCACTCATCACTGGTTGCCACCAACAACTACAACGCTGGTGCACTTGCTGCTCAAGCAATGATTAAAGAGCTTGGTAACAAAGGGACAATTGGGGTAATCGTCCACAGTGCAACTGACCGCTCGGCTATCGACAGAGGCGATGGGTTTTTAGACTACATGGCTGCCAACTCTAACATCAGAGTTCTCCCCCCTGTTTACGGTAGTGGAGGGGAGCACGAAGAGTCTGCTAACTTGATGGTCGACCTTATCCGCGCCAACCCCAACCTTGATGGTGTCTATGCTACTAACGAAGGTGCCGCCGTTGGAGCCGGTATTGGGGCTAATGAGGCTGGAGTAGCCGGTAAGATTACCCTTATCGGATTTGACTCAGGCGCTCAGCAAATTGCGTTCCTAAAGGATGGGACTATTAGGGGTTTCGTCTCACAGGACCCCGTACAGATTGGATACCTTGGTGTTAAGGTCCTCTACGACGTCCTCCAGGGCAAAGCTGTTGAAGAGGAGATCGATACCGGTGCTGTTTTCGTAGACCTCACTAACTTTGATGATGAGCACGTACAGCAGATTATTTATCAATAAGCTTTGCTTAATTGATTGAATGTTCTACACTTCGTGTGGCTTAATAGGTCACACGAAGTTTTGTGAATGACCGATAATAGGTTAGTAAATCTAAAATAAGAGAAATGAAGGAGCAAACAATGAAGAAACGAGTAATGATTCCAGAGCAAGAATATTTCGACAGAATAGCAAAAGCTGCTAAGCTGGTCGGAGAGGCTGGATTGGACGTTTTAGTTTCGAACTGTACAGAAGCCGACTACTCTTTTGTCCGCTATTTCACCAACTTTTGGCCTCTATTTGAGACTGCAGGAGTAGCGATTGCTCCTAATGGAAAAGCTGCATTAATGGTTGGACCCGAGAGTGAAAAGTACGCTGCCGACCGGAGCGTCCTCAAAGATATCTTTGCCCTCCTCGAGTACCGCGAGTCGGCCGACCCCGCCTATCCCGAGTACAAACCATCTACTTTTAAAGATGTGTTTAAACACATTGGGGTAAAAGGTGAGAAACTAAGAATTGGTATTGCCGGTTATTTAGTCTCTAACCCCATCCAGTTAGAGGGGCTAAGAGCTAACTTCCCCAACGCAGAGATTGTACGTGCCGACGATATCGTCCGCCAACTAAGGGTGATTAAGAGTGAAAACGAAATCGCCTGTATGCGCGAAGGGTTCAGAATTGTTGAACTAGCTACCAAAGATGTTCTCAACGCCATTCAACCCGGCATGACCGAGTTGCAGATGGTTGGTGTTGCCCAAAAAGCAATCTACGAGCACGGAGCTGAGTACGAGGGGTTACCGATGTACGTCTTCAGTGAGAAATCAACCAGCCACGCTATCAGCCGCTCAACCTATCGTGAAATTAGTAAGGGAGACATTGTCCAGCTCAACCTTTCAGCCAAGATTGAGGGGTACTCCCCCAGTATTGGAATGCCCATCAGCATGGGTCCCCTAACCGGAGAGAAGAGAGAGTTGGTCGAATTTGGTCTCGATATGCACAAATGGACCTATAAACAATTGAGAGCTGGCGTTGAAGCTTCCCAAGTTGCCAAAGACTACATTCAGAGATTTAAGGATGCTGGCAGAGAGAAAAACTTTGTCTATGGCCCTTGTCACGGAACTGGAATGATTGAGGTTGAGGCACCTTGGATGGAGACCTCTTCAACCTACAAGCTTGAGCCCAACATGACTTTCCAAGTTGACACTTTCGCCTCTGGCTCCACCTATGGTCTACGCTGGGAGACTGGTGTCAGAATCACCGAAGGTGGGCACGAAGTCCTTTCGAGCCCCATTGGGGAGATTCACGAAATTTCATGCTAAACACAGTGCGCCGATCAGGGTTGGTTATAAGTCTTGCTGGTTTTGCGATCTCGGTTAACACCTTACCGGCGCTGGTAACTTGGTTCTCGGCACGCCTTGGCGTGCCGATAGCCTCGTTTGGAATAATCTTTTTACTTCAATTTGCCTCCTACACCCTCTGTTCGCTCACCATAGGAAAACTACATGCATCGCGCAAACTCCCCCTTTTGGGACTCGTTATTGGCTCATTGGCACTCTCTTCGTTTCTCCTCTTCTGGGTTGGGTCGGTTAAGAGTTTTGCAATGTTGGTGGTAGTTATGATTTTAGTGGGGGGTGCAGGCGGGTTAATTGAGTCGATTGGGACCACTTTGATAACCTCATCGAGTGGCTCCAATCGGATGCTCTACACCTCTCAGTTTTTCTACTGTCTTGGGGCTTTCTTAGCCCCCTTGGGGATAGGCCTCCTCCTCCATCTCAACATCTCAGTCCCTGTTATCGGTTATATTGTGGGGATCTTTTCTTTCGTAATTGGACTTGTCGTCACCCTCTTAGTCTACCAACCTTGGAGAGCCAAAGGGGAGGAAAAGGCCACAGAGCAAGTTGAAGAGAGGGTTGAGGTTGTCGCTAAGATTGAGGGGGGGGGAGGAAACTCCACCCTCATTGCCTTTGCTTTCCTCTTCTTAACGATGGTCTCCTATGTTGTCCTTGAGAGTTCTGTTGCCAACTGGTTTGCGGTCTACGTAAACGACGTTTTAGGACACCCCATCGCTAAAGCCTCCTTTGCCCTCTCCCTCTATTGGATAGGGATGGGACTTTCACGCTTCTTCTTCCTCTTCTTCCCCATCAAGCACCACGCTAAAACCCTCTTAATCCACGTGGGGATGATGTTAGTGGCCCTCTTAATTCTCATCTTACCAATTATGAACAGTGGTGGGGTGGCCGTCTTTATCGCTATTTTCCTCTTAGGGGTGGGGTGTGGACCAATTTGGCCCCTCTTGATTGAGTATTGTTCTATTATCTTTAACCAGGAACACCTCTTGATGTACCTCGTGGGTGCTGGCTCAATTGGAGCGCTATCGGGGCCGGTAATCTCCTCCACCCTCTTCTCAAAATTTGGGTTGAATCGGCTGATGATTATCTTAGTCGCCTATTTGGGGGTGGTGTTAATCTCTTCGCTCCTTACAATCATGACAACTCGTCGACCAGCGCTTAAGCACATCCACACGAGCGACGCTTAATTATCTTGCCTTGTATGGTAACTCTTTGAGATGAGGTGACGTCGTTTTCTTGCATCGAAGCAAAGAGGAGCTTAGCCGCCTCTTCCCCCACCAGTTGGCCAGTGCCACTCAAGGTGGTGATGGGTGGTTCAAGTGATTCAATATAGCTGAGGTTATCGAAGCTGACGATGGCAACCTCTTCAGGGATTTTAATCGACTCTTGAATTAGTGCTTTGTAACACCCCAAAGCCATCACCGAGTTGGCCACAAAGAGGGCGCGGGGACGCTCCTCTGGGTCTAGTTCAAGGAATCTCTTCATTGCCCGGTACCCCCCATCACTCGTCCAGTCTTCACTTATTATATGGCTCTCGGGAACCTCAAGATGACTCTCCGCCATCGCCATTTTGAACCCTTTTAATCGTTCAGAGCCTGAGGTTTGGTTGAGGAGCCCCGCAATACACCCAATGTTGGTGTAGCGGTGGGCGATAAGGTGTTGGGTGAGGATAAAAGCCCCCTGTATGTTATCGTGGATAACGGTGTTGGTCTTAACCTCTTGCAACTCGTTGTCGATTACCACTAGAGGGGTCATGTCGTCATTTAAAATCTCCCTAACCGTCGCATCGGTGGTCCCCACTGAAGCGAGTACAATGCCGTCAACATACTTACTGGTGAGGAGGCGTAGTGCCTCCTCCTCCCCCTTCTCGGTGTTACCGCTGAAGCTGACAATCAAGGAGTAGTTGTGGGCTTTGCAGTAACCTTCGATTGCCAGCCCAACTTCCCCAAAGAATTGGTTAGTAAAGTCAGGTACGACAAGGCCAATGGTGTTGGTGCGGTTGGTGCGTAGTGTGACTGCCATCGGATTGGGACTGTAGTTGTATTTCTTAATCACCTCCATAATCTTCTTTCGAGTCTCAGGGTGAACGCCCCCCTGCTGGTTAACAACCCTCGAAATAGTCTTAATGGAGAAACCTGTCTCATTGGCAATGTCGATTAACCTAACTTTTTTCATCTTACTAGTACCTACTCACTCTGTGTCAGAGCTTTCGTAACTTCTTTAAGGTAGGCTTCGGGGGTACTTGCACCAAAGGCGTACCAAAGAGTGACGCTCTCTTTACCGGCTAACTGTTTAATAGTCCCCTTCCGCGTCTCATTGGCAAGACCGGTGGGTCCTCCGGTTGCGGGGAGGGCGAAGCCACAGGCTGAGCGGTCGGGTGTTTGAGTTATCCAAGTGACGGTGTGGTCGAGAACTTTTGTATCAGAGACAACCCAATAGAGAGCCTCTTTACCACTCTCCATAGTTGTTAGGGCATAGCGCCCATCCCCAAAGGTCGATTTAGCTTTGTTGGCGTGGTCGAAAATGGCCACCTCTTCAGGGTCATAAATCATCTTTTTGGAGAGGGGGAGCAGTCGAGAGGGATCTTTATCGACTCCGGGAATAACCTTTTCTAAAAATTCAACAGAATCGCTGTCGAAGGGCTTAACCATGTAGTTGAGTCTACCCATCTGCGGATAGTGGAAGTTGATATGGGCTAGGTATTGGTAGTTGAGCGGAGCAAAGAAATTGTTCTCTATCTGAGCCTTAACCACCATGTTGGTCCCACTCTTGTTGATAAAGATTTTGGGAGTGAAGGTGTAGGCGGCCTCAAATGGGATGTAAAGCTTGAAGGAGCAACAGAGGGCTACCGGGAACTCCTCATTGTCGTTGTCGATCTCTACCCAAGCCGACTTAGGAATCGAGGTGGGGAGCTCTCCATGTTGTGGGTGGGAATCTTCAGCAGTGGGGTTCCCCATCGAGAGGAGGCCACAGTGGATTAAGAAGGCCCCATAGTTGCGTAGGAAATCTAAGCCATAGGCGGGTTCAGGGACAAAGCCGTCAAACTTTTGCGAGACCCCCCTGACGCTCCAATCCCAAACCTCTCCCGCTAGGAAGGGGAGCCAAACAACCTCTCCCTCGCCAATCTTGAGGCGAAGAGCTTCAACTCCACTGTTGTAACGGTCAGCTTCAATAGAGAAGTTGAGCCCCTCGATGAGAGGTTTTCTTGTTGAGGAAAAGATCTCCCTGTTCAATTTTAAGACAATCTTTTGGTTATTTTTCATTAATTTCCCCCTAAAATAGTAAACGTTGTCTATATCCATTCAACTCTACAATTGACGATTTGTCAATATTTTCTAAAGTGAAGAGATAAAAGGTGGTAATATCTAGTCCTTTTCGAGACTTTTATCTTTAACTAGAGATTTTACCGAAGAGCGCACCAGTAGTTCGGGGTTCAAGATAACCTGGGTTAGCCCCTTTTGGGAGTTCTCTATGCGATTAAGTAAAATCCCAGCGGCGTGGTGGCCTGTCCTCTCTTTGGGCTGGTTAACGGTGGTGAGGGGAGGGTTGAGGTATTTTGTGGCCAAGATATTGTCATACCCCACAACACTGTAGGTGTCAGGGATTGAGAAGTTGTAGGTGAGGGCAGCTTCATAGATACCGATGGCAATTACATCACTGAGGGTAACGATGGCGCTAAATTGATCCCCCTTTATTGAATCTTCTCCTCTAAGGATTCTCCCCATCTGGTCTGCCGTTGCCTCGATAGTGATGGGGTTGTGTTTTACCAGGTTCTCATTGTAGGCGATATTGTGCAAAGCGAGGGTCTCTTTGTAACCGTTGAGATAGCGCTGGGAAGAGGGGAGGTTTTGAGGACCATTGAGGAGGAGAATATTAGTGTGCCCATTTTTTATGAGGTGTGAGAGTGCTAAAGCTGCGGCAGCTTCGTGGTCGACATAGACGCAACAGAGGGGACACCCAGTGGGGAGGTTGTCGATAAAAACGGTGTGCACCTCCTCTTTAATCAAAAGGTCGATATTCGCCGACTCCTCACTCACCGAAGAGATGATTAATCCCTCAACCCCTTGGCTAATCATCGTGAGGATGTTTTTAAGCTCTCGCTCCTCGTCGTAGTTGCTATCGGCTAAGAACATTGTATACCCCTTCTGGTTGAGGAGGTCTCCAATGGCTTTGTAAATCTCAGAGTAGAAGGGGCTTTGAAGGTCGTTCAAGATTACTCCAATGGCCATCGTGCGCCGGCTACGCAACCCTTTGGCAAGGATGTTGGGGGTGTAGTTGTACTCTTTAGCTAAAGACTGAATTCTTTTACGGGTATTTATGTTGATTGCTGGGTCGTTGTTGAGAGCTTTGGCGACGGTTGAAAAAGAGACTCCCGCTTTCTCTGCGAGAAACTTTATCGTGACATTTCTTTGCTTCATTGTCCCTACCTAAGATTTGACCTCTTCATTCTACAAAAAGGGGTATCTGATGTCAAACAAAAAGCCTTAATATAGGGGGGGGGGAGAGGTTTTTAAGGAAAAAGTTAAGTTACGGGGATGAAAAACTTACCCCTCTAAGTTCTCACCAAAAGGGGGGTTGGTGTGTTGCAAGACCCCTTTTTTTAAGTTATAGTCAGGAGGATAGTGTTTCTAGGAAACTAGGGCTTTGTCGTGTGCAAGTAGTTGCTTCCCCTAAAAGGGGTAGCAGATAAATATAATTTCAATGGAGTGTCAAGATGAGTAACAAGAAAATGGTTACTATTGATGGGAATAGTGCAGCTGCCCACGTAGCGTATGCTTTCAGTGACGTAGCAGCGATTTACCCAATCACCCCCTCCTCACCAATGGGGGAGTATGCCGATTCCTGGGCAAGTACCGGAAGGTTGAATATGTTTGGTGAGCGTGTCGATATCATGGAGATGCAGAGTGAAGCTGGAGCAGCGGGTGCTGTTCACGGAGCCCTCTCCGCAGGAGCTCTCACTACAACATTTACTGCCAGTCAGGGCTTGTTGCTGATGATCCCCAATATGCACAAAATTGCAGGCGAGATGTTACCCACAGTTTTCCACGTCTCTGCCCGCTCATTAGCTACCCAATCCCTCTCGATCTTTGGAGACCACTCCGACGTAATGTCGTGTCGTAACACCGGTTTCGCCATGACCTCCGCCAGTAGTATTCAAGAGACGATGGATTTGGCCCTTGTTGCCCACTTGGCAACTCTCAAATCACAGGTCCCTTTCCTTGCCTTCTTTGATGGCTTCAGAACTAGCCACGAAGTGCAGAAGGTTGAAGAGATCTCCTATGAAGATATGGAGAGTCTAGTTGAGGTTGAGTACATTGAGCGCTTTAGAAATCGTGCTATGCGCCCTGAGAAACCATTCCTCAAAGTGGCCGCTCAAAACGAAG
This sequence comes from Spirochaetales bacterium, assembly GCA_012838895.1. Classification (GTDB taxonomy): domain Bacteria; phylum Spirochaetota; class Spirochaetia; order Sphaerochaetales; family Sphaerochaetaceae; genus DUOJ01. Next base: position 8,270 of record DUOJ01000034.1, on the reverse strand, counting down.
ACGTCTATTTCCAAGGGAGAGAGACGGTCAACAAATACTACGACGCCGTCCCCGCCATTGTCCAAGAGTATATGGACAAAGTGGCCAAAGTGACCGGTCGTCAGTACCACCTCTTTGACTATGTGGGAGCCCCCGATGCTGAGCGTATCGTAATTGCAATGGGGAGTGTCCTCGACACCTTCGATTGGGTTGCTGACTACCTTAATAAGAAGGGAGAGAAAGTTGGTCTTCTAAAAGTGAGACTCTACCGCCCATTCTCAGCCAAAGATTTTGTGGCAGCTATTCCCCAATCGGTTAAGAAGATTGCTGTCCTCGATAAGACCAAAGAGCCCGGGTCGCTGGGTGAGCCCCTCTACCAAGACGTTATTACAGCACTAGCTCAAACTGGTCGGGAAGGCATCTCTGTTGTGGGTGGTCGTTACGGCCTCTCGAGCAAAGACTTCACCCCCTCCCACGCTAAAGCGGTCTACGACCACCTTAACGCTGGTAACTGGCACAACTTCACCGTCGGAATCGTTGATGATGTGACCAACCTCAGTATCCCCGTCAACGAGAAGGTCGATGTCTCGCCTAAAGACGTCGTCTCCTGTATGTTCTGGGGTCTTGGTTCAGACGGAACCGTTGGCGCCAACCGCGACTCAATCAGAATCATTGGTGAAAATACCGAAATGAACGCTCAAGCTTACTTCTCTTACGACTCGAAGAAGTCGGGGGGAATTACTATCAGCCACCTCCGTTTTGGTAAGAGCTCGGTTAATATGCCGTGGTTAATCGACAGTGCCAACTTTGTCGCTTGTCACAACCCCGCCTACATCGGGCGCTATGACATGTTGGGTCCTCTCAAAGAGGGTGGCGTTTTCCTCCTCAACTCACAGATTCCTTCTGACGAGGTCTTTGAAAACTTGACAGCCAAAGAGCAACAACAGATTATCGACAAGAAGATTAGATTCTACAACATCGACGCCCTTAAGATTGCCGGCAGTGTGGGCCTTGGAACAAGGATTAACACCGTCATGCAAGCTGCCTTCTTTAAGATTTCAGGCATTTTCCCCGAGGAAGAGGCCATTGCCCTCATCAAGGGTGCCATTAAAAAGACCTTCGGTGCTAAGGGTGAAGATATTGTCAAAATGAACTGGGCCGCCGTTGATGGGGCTTCAGATGCCCTCACTATGGTTAAAGTTCCTGCTAAAGTTGGTAACGCTTACGTTCCTAAAAAACTGATTGGCGAAGATGCTGATGCTTTTGCTAAAAATATTATTGAGCCCATCATGCACCTCAAAGGGAACGATATCCCCGTATCGAAGATGAGCTTCGACGGGACCCTCCCCCTAAGTACCGCGCGCTTGGAGAAGCGGGGCGTTGCCCCCTTTATCCCAATGTGGCACAGTGAGAACTGTATCCAGTGTAACCAGTGTGTCCAATCGTGTCCCCACGCCGCTATTAGGGCTAAACAGATTGATCCTAAAGATCTTGAAGGGGCTCCCGAAGGGTTCCACACCCTCCTTTCAAACACCAAGAACGATCGTGAACTCCGCTTTAAGATCCAGATTTACCCCGAAGATTGTCAAGGGTGTGGTGTCTGTATCGAAACTTGTCCCACCAAGGTTAAATCACTCGAGTTTAGTTCTATTCAGGCTGAGCGTGAAAAGGGTGAGACCCAATTTGCCGAGTTCTTCGATGACCTACCCGACGATGTAATTGATGGAGTCTCTGTCAACACCGTTAAGGGGATGCAGTTTAAGAAACCTCTCTTTGAGTTCTCTGGAGCCTGTGCCGGTTGTGGTGAAACCCCCTATCTCAAGCTTGTTTCTCAAGTTTGTGGTGAGCGGATGATTGTTGCCAACGCAACAGGGTGTTCCTCAATTTATGGCGGAACTTTCCCCACCACCCCCTATGCCCAACGTAAAGATGGAAGGGGTCCTGCTTGGGGTAACTCCCTCTTTGAGGACAACGCTGAGTACGGTTTAGGAATGCGCTTAGCCGTCGATTCAAACCGACGCCAGCTGAAGAATATTGTTAACCAGCTCCTTAAAGTTGGAACAACGCCAGCCCTAACTGAAGCCTTAAACAAGAACCTCGACCTCTGGACTGATACCACCGAGGCCTCTATTGAGGCTCAAAATGTGACCCAAGCTCTCCTTGATGAGGCCTACAAAGGGGCCAAAGGGGAGGCTAAAGAGCTCCTACGTAAGGTAGTTGAACTCAAAGACTACTTCTGTGAGAAGCACGTCTGGTCATTCGGTGGTGATGGGTGGGCCTACGACATCGGGTTTGGCGGAGTTGACCACGTTATTGCCTCGGGCAAAAACATCAACATCCTTGTCCTCGATACCGAAGTCTACTCCAACACCGGTGGACAAGCCTCTAAATCGACCCCCATTGGGGCGGTTGCCAAGTTTGCCAATTCCGGAATGGAGAAGGGTAAAAAGAATATGGGCTTTATGATGATGAGCTATGGCCAAGTCTACGTTGCCTCGATTTCACTGGGAGCTAACCGGCTCCATGCCCAAAAAGCAATCCAAGAGGCGATTGCCTTCAATGGCCCCTCAATCATCTTCTGTTACTCCCCCTGTATTAACCACGGGATTAACATGCGGAAGAGCCAAATTATTATGAAAGAGGCGGTTGAAGCTGGTTACTGGCCCCTCTTTAGATTTAATCCAACCCTCGAGGAAGGGAAGCGCTTCTCATGGGATTCCCGTGAAGTTAAGGGTGACTACCAAGAGTTCATTAAGGGTGAGCGTCGCTACACCTCACTTTATAAGACCAACCCCTCAAGAGCTGAAGAGCTCTTCGCTCTAGCCGAAGAAGATGCTAAGCGGAGAATGAAGTTCTACCAGAGTGTTGGCGAACTGATGTAAACAAGAGGGCCACCCGCAAGGGTGGTCCTTTTTAACTGGAGTGTAACAATGTTAGGGGCCATTGTTGGTGATATTATCGGTTCTCGGTTTGAGTTTGATAACATTAAAAAGAAAGAGTTTGAACTCTTCTCATACGATTGTTTTGTAACTGATGACTCGATTATGACATTGGCGATTGCCACAGCTCTATTAGAGAGTAAAGAGGACTACAGCGACCTCTCTCAAAATGCGGTTAAATACATGCAACTCTTTGGTAGCTACTACCCCTATGCTGGGTACGGGGGCTTTTTTGCGCAGTGGCTCACTTCTGATAACCCCCAACCCTATGGGAGCTATGGGAACGGAGCTGCTATGCGAGTCAGCGGTTGTGGATTCGCTGCCACCACCCTAGAGGAGGCAAAAGCGCTCTCCTTGGCGGTCACCGAAGTGACCCATAACCACAAAGAGGGTCTCAAGGGGGCTGAGGCAACCGCAGTCGCTGTTTTCTTAGCCAAAACAGGGGTTAAGAAGACCGAGATTTTTGATTATATTACCCAGAACTACTACCCCCTAGACTTTACCCTCGATGAAATTAGAGAGACCTATCAGTTTAATGAGACTTGCCAAGAGACAGTCCCCCAAGCTTTAGTCGCTTTCTTTGAGGCGGATGGATTTGAAGATGCAATTCGTAATGCAATTTCTATCGGTGGTGATAGCGATACTTTGGGTGCTATTACCGGAGCGATTGCTGAGGCTTATTACCAAGTGCCCGACAAAATTAGGGAGGAGGCTTTAACATTCCTCGAGCCCCAACTCATCGAGATTTTAGAGGAGTTTGAGGCTCGCTTTAGAGACTAAAACATCGACTCAATTGAGAGGAGCTTATCGAGCGCCTCTTGGGAGAGATGTCCTTCATCAAGGACAATCTGGTAGACAGAGCCACCACTCTCTTGTGCTTTCTTAGCGATGGCATTACACGCCTCATACCCAATAACGGGGACAAGAGCGGTCACTAAACCAATACTATTTTCAACCATAGCGCGAAGTCGCTCACGGTTAGCCGTGATTCCCACAATACACCGATCTCTCAAAATCTGTAAAACTTTAGTGTAGTGGTTGATTGAGGTGAAGAGTTTGTAGGCCATAATCGGCTCCATCACGTTAAGCTCAAGTTGTCCCGCTTCACCTGCCATAGCGATGGTTAAGTCGTTACCCGCCACCTCAAAGGCGACTTGGGTTACCACCTCAGGGATTACTGGGTTAACCTTGCCTGGCATGATTGAGGACCCTGGCTGCATTGGAGGGAGGTTTATCTCTCCCAGGCCAGCACGGGGACCACTCGAGAGGAGGCGTAGGTCGTTACAAATCTTAGAGACCTTGAGGGCACTCTTACGTAAGAAGCTTGAGATCTCAATAAAATCGCTCGGGTCTTGCGTTGCCCGGTAGAGGTCGGGGGCCAGGGTAAGGGGGAGGTTGGTCAGTTTCGCCAGATGTTTGGTGACAACTTTGGCATACCCTTTGGGGGCTGTAATGCCTGTCCCGATGGCAGTAGCTCCCATGTTGATGGTATAGAGGATAGAAATCTTCTCCTCCAACTCCCTGAGGTCATCCTCAACCATTAGAGCCCAAGCACCAAACTCGTGTCCAAGCGTCATCGGCACAGCATCTTGAAGTTGAGTTCGCCCCATTTTCAAGACATCTTTAAACTCTTCGCTCTTCTCTTTAAGGGCAACGTGTAACACTTTAAGGGAATCCTTAAGGCGCTCCAGTTTCCAAACAATTGCTAAACGCAAAGCGGTAGGGTAGACATCGTTGGTCGATTGGGAGAGGTTAATGTGGTTATTGGGGTGGATGTGGAGATAGTCTCCCTTCTCTTTACCAAAGAGCTCCAAGGCTCGATTGGCTATAACCTCATTGGCATTCATATTGACCGATGTTCCAGCTCCCCCTTGAATCGCATCGACGGGGAATTGGTCGAGGAATCCCCCATCTATAATCTCATCGCAAGCTTTAACAATGGCTTCAGTTTTGTCACCACTTAAAATATTGAATTCTCGGTTGGCCAGAGCGGTCGCTTTTTTGACATAACCGAGAGCTTTGATTAAAAAAGGAAAATTGGAGATTGGTTCCCCTGAAATATTGAAGTTCTCCAGTGCCCTCACAGTTTGAATTCCGTAATAGGCTTCAGATGGAACATTCTTAAACCCTAATAGATCGTGCTCTTCTCTGTAGTTTCCCATACCTACCTCCTAATTTTTCTTACATTATACCCTTAAAAAATTAAAATTATAGAGATAAAAAGCAAAATTAAATTAAATCATTACTCATCTGTACAGTTTTTGCGCTACCCCTCTGTCGCGAGCCAGAGGTCGATTATTTTCTTCCCTGAACGGTTCATCTCCTCCATGAAATCGGAGGTGTGTTTTCTAAAATAGAAGTAGTCGCTAATCGTGCCACTGTTCTCAAAAGGGAGCCTCTGTTGCTCTCTAAGGCGCTCTTCTTGTTGCCCGAAGGCCTTTTGAAGCTCCTCTAGGTGGGGCTCTTGGTAACTGTTCTCCATGAAGATAGATTCAACGGGGCACCTAAGCGCCGGCACATCGAGGGGCTTGGGATTCTTTGGGTATCCAAAGATTACTAAAGTAGCCACGGCGGTGTAGTGGGAAAGGTTGAAAAGGTCTCTAATCTCTTCGCAGTTCTCTATAATATCACCTATGTAACATGAGCCAATGCCTAACGCTTCAGCTGCTACAACGGCGCTTTGAGCAGCAATAAGGGCATCGCTCATTGCTAAGAGGAGATCTCCAGCACCGGGTTGGCGCCACTTTATCCCCATCGCTTCCCCCTTAGCGACACTGCCACTCTCATGAAAGTAGTTGACCCACTTTTGGGCATCACTTAAGAAGAGCCACACCATGGGGGCTTTGGCAATCATTGGTTGGTCGTCACACAGTTTGGCTAAGTGCTCCTTCTTCTCTTGGTCAGTTACCTCAATCACCGAGTAGAACATCATATTGCCAGCCGTGGGGGCTCGCAAGGTTGCCTCTTGGATTAGGGCCCTATCTTGGGGTGAAATTGGTTTATCGAGAAATGAGCGGTGGGTACGGCGGGTAGTTAAAAGTGAAATTGTCTGATTCATAGGAGCTCCTTAAATGTACTCTATTTAACAGGTGTGTTATTATAGTATACAAAGAGGGAGGAAAGATGAAAAGAGCACGGGTCTATCCTTATCGTTGGGTTGTCTTGGTAGCCCTGATGGGGGTAATAATGGTTTCGCAGATGCAGTGGCTCGTCTTAGCCCCGGTAGCACGTGCTGCCACCAAGTTTTATGAGGGGCAAGCTTCTTCAACGGCTATCGACCTGTTAACCCTAATCTTCCTTCTAGGGTTTATTGTTTTTAGTCTCCCCGCCTCCTATATTATTGACAAATTAGGACTAAAGTGGACTCTACGACTCGCATCTCTTTTACTAGCCTTTTTTAGCTTGCTTAAGGGAATCTTCAGCACAATCTTTCCCCTAGTACTAGTCTCTCAAATTGCTTTAGCTATCGCCTATGCTCTAATCCTCAGCAGTGTTACGCTGGTCACCTCACGCTGGTTTGCCCTATCTGAGAGGGGGTTTGCCACCGGCCTAGTCTCGCTAGCCCAATATTTAGGGCTCATCCTAGTGATGGTTGTCAGCCCCTTGGTGGTTAAAACCCACCCCCAAAAGCTAAATTATGGAGAGGGGGTAAGGCCCCTCCTCTTCTATCTGGGAATTGTCAGCGCAGCGGTTGCTATAGCGATGTTCTTCCTCTTCAAAGAGAATCCCCCCACGCCCCCTTCAAAAGAGGAGGTTGTCCATGAGAGCCCCATCCCCACTGTTAAACTATTTTTTGAGAAGAAGAGCCTCCTTGGCTTCTCCCTAATTTTTGGTCTTGTTTGGGGCCTCTTTAACGCATTCATTGCAAAGATAGATAGTTTGGCTGCTTTTATGGGGGTTGAAAACTCCAATGGAATTGCCGGTTTAATCTTACTAGGGGGGGGAATGGTGGGCTCAATTGTGGTCCCCTACCTCTCCGATTTCTTTAGAAAGAGGAAATTTTTCTTCTTTATCTCTCTAGCAGGGATCTTTGTTTGTTGCCTCATTTTTGCCTTTATGCCCATCTTTAGTAAGACTACAATGCGCACCTATATCTTGGGTTATATCGTAGCTGGTTTCCTTGGATTCTTCTTCCAGAGTGCCATCCCCCTCGGTTTTCAATACGCCTCAGAGTTGAGCTATCCCATCAAAGAGTCCTCTTCGCAAGCGATTCTCCTAATGGGGGGGCATATGATAGGGGCCCTCCTACTCTTCTTGATGCTCCTTAAAGAGGGGGCTCTCCTAAGCCTCATTCTTATTGTCAGTGTTGTTCTCCTTGGTATTGCCACCGCTGCCCTCCTCTTTGTAGAAGAGTCCCCCCTCATTGTTACCGAAGAGGAGCGCTTTGCAGGTGCTTTGGAGGAGACCATCAAGGGGGAGTAAGGGTAACTTAAGGTCCAAGCGAGGCTAATGGGACGACACAGATTCCGTCATCACGTCTATAAGCGTACTGCCCAGCCGTGAGAATCATCATAAAGGTGGGTCGCTTCATTTGAGAAGGATCTATTTTATTGGCAAGTTTTTTTAGATTAGTTGCCGCTGTATCGATTTGTGCTCCCCCCAGTTTTACCTCTACCAAAGCGTATGAACCATCTCTTAGATGAATAACAGCATCACACTCTAGGTTACTCTTGTCGCGGTAGTGATAAAGCATACCATCCAACGATTGGGCATAGACTCGCAAATCACGGACACAGAGTGATTCAAAGAGGAGTCCCATTGTTTCAAGGTCATTTAAAAGATCAGCAGGGGAGGCACCAAGGGCAACACTTGCTATGCTTGGATCTACATAATGGTGTACGTCACTACTCCTGATAGCACTCTTTGAGCGTAGTTTAGGACTCCAAGCTGGCAAATCTTCTATTACAAGAAGCTGCTTTAAAGCATTGATATAACTGGCAGTAGAGTCGTAGCTGATGGGTGTATCGTTGGCTACAATATTTTGGTGGATGCGACTAATTTTGGCGTCAGTTGCAGTGAAACGGGCATAGCTCCTTAATAGGCTTCTAACCCGTTCTGGGTTACGCTGAACGCCATCGTACGCTACGGCTATGGTTGAGTCGACATAATTGATAGCTTGCTGCAAAGCAATTTTCTCAGGTAATCCAATCGCTTTTGGCCACCCCCCTCTACAAATTAGAAAGGCAATATCTTCAAGTGAGGTAGTACTGACGGCTTGTACCTCCTTTGTACCCTGAAATAGGTCTTTGAGAGAAATTTGAGCACTAGAATCGCCCGACTCCATAAGGGTCATAGGGCGCATCAATAGCTTAGAGATCCTCCCCGTTCCGGAGTGTCTATGAGCCATGTTAT
>DUOJ01000033.1 GCA_012838895.1 Spirochaetales bacterium | reverse complement strand
GGGAAATTGTCTTTACTGAGTTACGTCAAAAATCTTCCCCATCCAGCAGTAGCGACATTAGAGTGACCCACTCCTATTCTCCACAGAGGGGGTATGATGAGGGCTCCTTTTGGGGAGGTTTTTTCTTAACCCTAATTTTACCCGTTGTTGGTCTAGTAATTGCCCTTGTGCTCGATAAATCGGAGACTCGTCGGGGAGCTTTAAGGGCGGTAATAGTCCAAGTTATCTTGGGGGTACTAATCTTTTTGCTTATCTTAATGGGCTTTTGCGTAGCGGTTTATTGAGTGATTATGTTAAACAAAATAGCCTATGTCGACATGGACAATATTTTAATTGACTTTCCCCGTGCCTTTGACAATATCTTCTCCTTAATGGAGCCTCTTGAAGGGGCAATTGAGCCATTTAACTACCTTTCAAAGCGTTGAGATCTCTATATCTTAACCCACCATAAAACTTTTTAATCGGAGCGACATCTTAGTTGATGACCACCCCAAAAACGGAGCAGATCAATTTAAGGGGACTTTTATCAAATTTGAGGAGGTGTTCTCCACTATGTGGCTAAACTTCTAGCCAAGTAGGTGGTCACCTTTATATTTTAAGTGTACTCTTACTCTATACACCTATGAGTAAACAGCGCCGCCCGAAGCTCAAAGTTATAATCTCCCTCTGTTTGGCTTTTTTAGTCTACCTACTCCTGTGTGGTCTCTTTATCTTCCTTGTCCATCGCCCTTCAATTCCTACGACTAACTCTGAGCGCTTCTTTAGTGATATGGTGGGACCTGACCGTGCCCTAATAATTGAAGAGCGTTCCAGTGCCGCTACTATAAGGATTGACCTGATAGAGGGGGCTAAATCTTCACTACGCATCGCCTATTACGCTGTCCACGACGGCTTATCTAGTGATATTTTCTACGCCTCCCTTATCGAGGCGGCTGAGAGGGGGGTTGAAGTTGAGCTCCTCTTTGATGGCATTTTCCACAACCTCAAGGGGAGAGAAAAAGAGACCTATTGGGCCTTAGTGAACCACCCCAACATTAGGGTTAAGTTTTATGAAATCCCCAACCTATTTAAACCTTGGACCATCAATAACCGCCTCCACGACAAATTTATCTTAGTTGATGACACCTATGTCTTACTGGGGGGGCGCAATATTGGGGATAAATACTTCTTGGAGAGTTACCCTGGGAGCTTCGTGGAAGATCGTGATGTCTTAGTTGTCAACACTGCAGAGAACTTAGAGGAGAGTGTTTTAGGACAATTCAAACTCTATTTTGAATACCTTTGGTCTCACCAATATACAGTTGAAAAGGATTCAACACCGCCTCAGCGCTATGTAGAGGTGGCTGTTAGCCGTCAAAAGGGGCTCTTGGAAAAACTTAACAACCTCAAAAGAGAATACCCCTCCAAGTTTAACCACCATTTTGATTGGGAGAGTCTGACACTCCCCACCAACAAAGTGACCCTTATCACCAACCCGGTGGAGCGCTTAAACAAGTCTGCTACAATTTTATCTGAGATTGCAGCATTAGCTGAGACCTCCCAAGAGTCCCTCCTTTTTCAAAGCCCTTATATCATCCCCGATCGCCACATTAGGGACTATCTCGGCGAAGAGTGGGAGGCTAACCTCTACCTCTTAACCAACTCCACCTACTCTTCACCCAACTACTTTGCGATGGCTGGTTACCTAAAGCATCGCCCCCAATTGGCTAAAAAGGCGACCACCCTCTACGAATATTATGGAGAGGGGACAATCCATGCCAAATCTTACATCTTTGACCAACGCATCTCTATGATAGGCTCCTTCAATCTAGACCCTCGCAGTGCCTTCTTAAGTACCGAGAGTATGGTTGTTATCGACAGTATTCCCATTGCCAAAGCTTTGAGTGACAATATTGTAGAGCTAATTGGGGAGAGTGTCCCCTACTCTACTGAAGCGGATACTCCCCAAAAAACTCCCTTTTTCAAGAGCTTTTTAATTGGAACGGTGAGACTCCTCCTCTACCCCTTCGACCCACTTCTGTAAGGGTCGCCTTTTTCCTATTTTAATGTTACATTGAGGTCTAACAGGTGAAATTAATAGGAGTCAAACTATGTCTAAAAACTATTCACCTGCTTTCATTGAAAAAGCCCATCGAGCAACTATCTACAACGAACCGGAAATCCTCAAGAGCACCCTCTGCACCTGTTTCTATTGTGGAGCCCAGTTTAACCCCCAAGGGGAGGAGTATCTCCCATGGACCGATGGTACTGGGGGTCGCCCTCACACCCTCTTGTGCCCCTATTGTGGAATCGATGCTGTTATTGGGGACAGTTCAGGCTTCCCTGTGGATGAGCTTGAGTTTATCTATGCTTGTAGCTCTCTTTGGTTTGGGTTTTGTAGCCGGATTGCTCATGGAACCCCGTTACACCGTCGTCCTCCAATACTTATTGAGGTCGATTAACCCTTTAATTATCATTTCGGTTGGCCTACAATAGCGTAAAGTTAGACAACCATGGAGGAGCTTTTTATGGTCAAACCCCAATGGATAGTGAGCGACCTTGATGAGACTCTCCTAAGAAATGATGGAGAGGTATCAAAATATACTCTTGAGACTTTAACTAGGGTTAGGGCAAAGGGGGTCAAGTTTTGTATTGCCACCACCCGAGGAACCTTCCTAGTGCGTCCCCTAGTTGAGATTTTGAAACCCGATGCTATGGTAATTTGTGGGGGAGCGCTGGGGATAGTAGAGGGGGAGATTGTCTACAGTCGCACCCTTCAAGAACCTCTCATTGCAGAGTTACTAGAGGAGTTAAAACCGTTCCCTATCAAGCGCCCCACCGTTGTCGACTACTCCAAGGGTAGCGATGGCGGGGGCGAACTCCTCTTTAAGGGGGAAGCTCAAGGGGCACAACAGATTCTCGCTTGGCTGGAGGGGCCCCTCCCCCAAGAGTTCTTAACCCGTTGGAGAGGCGAAGTGACCATCACTGAGATGTGGCTCCCCCATCTCTACCGCTTCTCTAATCCCGAAGCGACAAAGAGAGATGCTGTCAGCTACCTCCTCAGGAAGTACCACCCCACTGAAGTTGTCGCCTTTGGAGATGACCCTCTCGATGCGGGGATGTTGGAGCTATTTCAAGGGGTGGCAGTGGCCAATGCGAGTCAAGAATCGCTCGCAGCCGCCAAATACCACGCCTTGAGTAATGAAGAGGATGGGGTTGCCCATTGGCTTGAGAGGCACCTCCTCTCAAGGAGTTAATTTTACTCCGCCCTAAAGACCTCGCGCCACTTCAGCCTAAATCCTTCGGTTGAGTCTCCCAACTGACTATTATCGTTGAGTCCAGCTGTTAAGATTCGCCCATCTTTGGTAAGGAGAACGGTGTGACTCCTCCCTGAGGCAACATCCTCAATGTTGTCAAGGAGGTAGATAAATCCCTCCTTAAGGCTCTGGTTCTGGTTAGATCCAAGGCCAAACTGCCCATACTGGTTAGAACCACTCCCATATAGACGCCCCTCAAGGTCGATATAGTAGGTGGTGTAGTTACCGGTAGCCACTTTAGAGACGTCGCTGGCAACTTTAGTAAGATTTTGACGGTTGGTTTGGTCCTTTGTCCCCAACTGTCCGTTAGAGTTGGCCCCTACCCCCCACAAAGTGTTGTCGGTTTTAAGCACCATCAGGTAGTTCATCCCAACAGCCACATCTTTAACGTTGTTGGTGATGAAAGTTGGTTTAGTGACACTATTGGTGTGTCCCAGTCCCAATTGACCATTTGAGTTCTCCCCAAAACCGTAAAGCTCTCCCCCTTTAGTGACTATATAGGAGGAGGAACCAAAGCCGGCATAGACCCCTGTGGCTCCTTCAAAGACTTTTATGGGCTTGAGACGCCGCTCAGTCGTCCCATCTCCCAATTGCCCCTGGTTATTGGCCCCTACTGCCCACACACTCTCGTCTTCTAAAATATAGAGGGTGTGACCATAACCGGCAGCCGCATCGATGACGTTGCTAGCCAGCATGTAGAAGCCTTTGCGAGGCTCTTGAGTACCATCTCCAATTTGATAATCTTCGTTACGTCCACTCACATAGAGTTTTCTTTCATATGTCAAATAGAGGGTGTGGCCAAAGCCACTATAAAGACGGGCTACGTCATTTCTTAATTGGGTGAAACTCCCAAGTTTTTTTTGTATACTATCGCCCAATTGTCCCTGGTCATTGAGTCCTGCACCAAAAAGGCGCCCCTCTTTGTCGAGGTAAAAAGAGGTGTAAGAGCCCGCAGTTACCCCCTCTATTGGGGTTAACTCGGGCCCCTTTCTCACCTTTGGTACCATCGCCTTCATCTGGAAACGCAAAGCAATGGTCTCATTAACCTCAATTAGGGGTGCAACCACCATCACATATTCGTCGCCAGCGACTAGGTTCACGAAGAGGGAGTCTACAAATTCAAAATCTACAAAGTTATCTGCCAGAGTCTCGTCAGATCCACTGGTTAGATTGAAGAGGAAGAAAATGGTTTCATACTGAGGATGGGTAAGGTGATTAATCTCGTAGTTGCCCGTCTCACCCACCGAGAAGGTGAGCCAGACAATCTCATTTGCGGTGAGGAGTTCAAACTCTGGGTCAACTTTATCAACCTTCACAAAACCCATCTCATCTGTCCTGTACTGGGGCACAGTAGAACTTATAGTGTGGAGTATTATTCTTCCTTCCTTATTGAGGTGGGCAAAATAGAGCTCTCCATCAGTTGCAAAGAGGGCACTTTTGTACTCTTGAACAGCGGGGTTGGGGCCATCGCCCAGCACCTCCAACTGCCACGTCTCGCCTAAGTCTAAACTGGTTAAGAGGTGGTAACTTTGGGTAGCAGGGTCTAAGTAGGTCACCACTAGTGTATTGTCATCCCCTATTACCAGATCGACTTGAAGGTTCTTCCCTCCCACCGGTTTAACACTCTCGTCAATGTAGAGGGGCCAGTAGGTTGGGTTGTTACTTGAGGGTCCATTGATCTTATAAAGAGAGAGTCCCTCCCCATTTAGAGCTGCCATATAGGCGAGATTCTCCTGATTGAGAGCTAAATCCAATCGCCCCCCAGGCGTTGAGGTGAGCCGCTTAATTTGCCATGTCTCACCCCCATCTTTAGAGAGACCCAATTTTATGGCAAACTTGTCGTTGTTATCTTGGTAGAGTGTATAGAGATTGCCACTGAGACCCACAAGCGCTGAAGAGTATCCGGTAGAGTTTGAATCACTCTGTCGGGTGAAGCCCAGTTTAGTTTTAAAGCTCCTCCCCCCGTCGCTTGAGCGGGAGTAGTTGTAATCCCAGTAGCGATTGTGGCGGTGGAAAACAACATGAATTACCCCCTCTCCATCGATTACAATATCTTGAATTGTCGCATCTTGCCCCGTCCCCGTTAAGGCAATGGGGCGCTCAAAGGAGAGTCCCCCGTCGTAGCTCACCACCACAAAGGGTTGTCTTGAACGCTCATAACCTATTACTACCAAATCCCCTTGAGCGACAATCTTGTTGAAGTTGCCCTGAGCTACCCGTTGGGCTTCCCCTTCTTGGCGAACAAGGTAGAAATAGTCGTCAACCCCTTGAAACGCTACAAGGAGGGTAGAGTCGCTCTTAGCTAACCCCAAGTTGTTGTTAGCCTCTATTGAGGCGTTGAACTTGAATTCTCTCACCTCTCCACTAAATATAACCCCCACTAGAAGGGTTAGAATTATAAAAAGAGAAATAGTGCGTCGCATTGTTGCCTCCTTTAATTGTCAGCAGCAGTAGCGGGGTTACGCAAGTTCCAAAGAGTCCAGTTGGGAGTTTGCCAATTCTTGGCTACCCTGAGGGCTTTTTCATCATTCTTATCGCCACTGATTTTCACTGTTGCGGGGTCCACTCGCCACCGATTGTCGGTTGTTCCTGTCAACCCGCCAACCCAGTCGTAGCTGATAAAATAGCGCCCAAAGGTTCTAACTTCACCTTTACCCAAGACAATCTCAACTGGCTTGTCGAGGGGGAACTCCTGTTTAATATGGTAGGAGTAGTTGGCAAAGGGGGCATAAGAGGCGATGACATTGTCAGGTAATTTAGAATAGTCGATATAGATATGTAAAAACCCTTTGAGGGTATATTTTCCACTATCAAGGTTTTCACTGTAGAAGAATGAGTCCAATCTAGACTCCCCATCAAACGTTTTAAAGGGGACAATTTCCCCTTTGGCGTCGACTACCCAGGGGGCCCAGCCACTAGCATTGGAGTTGAAGAGCACCCCCCCATCGAAGGTCCCCGCCTCAAGAATAAGGAGGGATGTTTCGCCACTATCTGGACTTTGAACATTAGGGAAGAGAGACCCAAATGATATACAAGAAGAAACCAAGAGAATCGCAAAAAGAGTTGAGAGCAATAGAGTCAGTTTTTTCATACATTTCCTCCAGTTATACAGTAGCTAGATAATAGAAGCACCTATAGTCAAAGTCAAACACTATTTAAGCGCTTAATGTGACCAAATTTATAACGATAGTCTATTATAGCTAAAACAGTTAGTAGAATTGCATCGAATAAAGAGAGGGAGGGTCTTATAAAGCTACCCGTCTCTATACACTTATTGGGGGTGTCTAATTTATCTTGGCTAAAATAGGGGTCTGCGAAGGGGCTACTACTACCTGGTCTTTCCCGTTAAGCTTAGCGGTATAGAGGGAGGCGTCAGCACGCTTAAAGAACTGCTCAAAGGGCTCATCTCTCATCACCTCGGTCACCCCAAAGCTTAAAGAGGCTTTTATACCTCCAACGCTACTCCCCATCTTCTGTGCCACCATTTTGCAACTGAAGAGCACCTCCTCAAGTGTCGCTCCATTGGAGATATAGGCACAAAACTCATCGCCTCCAAAGCGCCCTACAATCCCTTGATTAGCGAAGATAGCCCTTAAACTCTCCCCTAAATGGCCCAAGACCTGGTCCCCAAATAGGTGACCATAGGTGTCGTTAATCTCTTTAAAGTTATCGATGTCGAGGAGGATGAAGAAGTGTGGCCTCTCCCCTTCCCTCTCCTCAAGCACTTTAAAGATGGCCTCTTTTACCGCTGTGGCGTTGAGCACTCCCGAGAGACCATCTACTTGAGAGCGGACAAGGAGTTCTTGCTTCTCAGCCTCCTCTTCACTCACATCGACCAACTTACCAATAATTGAGTTGGACCCGTCTAGGTAGAGGGTGGTTGTTTTAAAAGTCCCGAACTCCCCGCTCACAAGTGGTAAACGGATGGTAAAACTGGTTGTCGCCCCCTCTGAGACTTGAAGGGCATCGGTTAAGAGGAGCTTAGCCTCTACCATTTTCTCGCCACTACCAAAGAGGACTAAACACTGCTTACTCATGATTAGGTGTCGCTCTCTCACTTGATACTCGTAGAGACACTCGTTAGAGATCTGCGAGAGGGCTTCATAGCGCATATTTTGTAGTTTTATCCGTTGGTTAGCTTTGAAGATGGAGATGGTGTTAATTATTAAGACTATCACCACCAAGACAGAGAAGAGGACCAACCATTTTCCATAGGTGTTGAGAATCATATTGGGGGTCACTCGACGCTCAATATTGGAGGCTTCACTTACAATTAGGGTATTGAGACTATTATCATCGATTGAGTCGATCACCTTATTGAGGATTGAGAGGAGCACAGGGTCCTCTTTTAGAAGACCAATGGAGCAGTATCTAACGTCTTGCCCTTGCGGAACAGTGACAATATTTTTTAGGTTATCTTTGATAGTGTAGTAGGCAATTGAGAAGATGTTGGCAAAGCCGTAGTCGGCCCTGCCCTTATCGACAGCTTTGATGCTCTCAGAGCGTGATGGGAAATATTTGACATAATTGAGGTCTATACCATCAGGGAGGCTCACCCCTTCAACAGCAGACAACCACTTATGGGACAATTGGTCGGGGTTAACCCGCTTATTAAAAAAGAGGACCGTCTCAACCTTCATAAAAGGCTTCGACAAGATAATCTCTAGAGGGGCATATTCGGGGGACATCCCAACAACTAGGTCGTAATCACCATTAAGAACATCTTCGTCTTTGGTGTAGAGGTGGTACTCTCCACTTAACCCCGACCTCTCTAAAATAAGATCAACTACCCGCACAAAGATCCCCTGCGCCTCTTTGTGACTGTTGAGGTAGGTTAAGGGGGCAGCTTTATCAAAAAAGATAATCTTGAGGGGGGGAGTATTAGCGATATATTCACTTTCAAGGGGGGTAAAATTGAGAGCATTTCCCAAAAGGGGTAAGCATATTAGGAGGGTTAACCAGAGTGATACTACCCTTTTACCCCTAAACCATTTCAACGCCTCTCACCTCCTATTATAGATTATTTAGACTAATTTGTATCTAATTCGTTATATACATGAATTTTGCGTAAATTTATACTATTAATTGCCTATTACCCTCTTAATTATCTATTGTAAATGAAATAATTCTCAACATTTCTGTTGTGTCTCTGCTTTTAATATGGTATAATATATACCATAAGAAGGAGCGGACATGACAGGAAGACCACCACGAATAGACGGCAAGCTACGCGTCTCCATACACACCAATAACGGCTATCGCTATGCCTGTACTCAGCCATGGACCATCGATCCCAAGAGTGGCAAGAAACAGTATCGGAAGGTCTATTGGGGTCAAGTCGATGAGAATCTCACGTTCTTTCCCAATACCCGATACATCTATGCTTCTGAAGAAGAGCGTGTTAACCTCGACTTTCCCGATGAGTGGGATCTAAGTGAGATTTCCAAAATCGCTGGGACCATGAAAGGCCGACCCTCTTACCAGGGGGAAGATGTCAACCGGTTTTATGGGGACATCTGGTTACTGGAACAGATAGCCGAGAAGACTGGCATAAAGAAGGACCTATTGTCGGTCTTTGATGGCAATGTGGAAATGGTCAACGATGTGCTTACCCTTGCAATGTTCCCTTACTTGACCGGGTTCACCTATAACCGAGTTGCACGATGGCAGAAGATTGCCAAAAGTCCCTCCAAGCGGGAGCTTACTCCCTCAGCCATAACTCTACTGAGCCAATCGATTAGCGAGGAACATCGGATGAAGCTCTTGAGGCTTCGCTCTGCAAGGTTGAGGAAGCATGAATTGTGTGCAGTCGATTCCACTTCCCGCAGCGCCTACGGCCACTCTCTCACCGATATCCGGTGGGGGAAGAACAAAGAGAGCCTTCCCTTGGAACAGACAGTTGAGGTGGTGGTCTACACCCTAGAGAGCCACATGCCTGTCTATTACCGCACCTTCCCCGGCAATATGCAGGATTCCAGAAGCCTAGAGACCATCCTCGCTGACTTGGATTATGCTGGCTTTGAAGATGTAATTCTTGTCACCGACCGTGGATATGAGAAGATACGTAACCTTGAAGCCTATATCCTCAAGGGTCAAGCGATGATTATGTGTACCAAGGTGCAACAGCGCATCGTCAACGAGAAGATCATCGGCTACGGAGACTTCTCCAGTCGCCCTGAGGGGATGACTATCGACAAGGATTCCAAGCTCTACTACCAACAGTTTGCTATTGACTATCCGGTTGAGGGTAGCGGAGGAGCTACCAAGCACTCAGAGAAGCTACGGCTCAACATCTACTTTGATTCGGTGAGAAGAAGTGAGGAACTCATCCGCCTTGAGATTGACATCACTGACCAGCGGGAAGGCTTAGAGAGGCTCCTCATCGAGGGGCAGCCCCTTGAGGACGACCAGTCGCTGAAACGCCACTACGGTTATTTCAAGCTGGACTATGATGCTGGTGCAAGAATCTTACGTTCATTTGAGCTGAATGAG
>DUOJ01000032.1 GCA_012838895.1 Spirochaetales bacterium | reverse complement strand
GGCAAAGAGGAGCTCTTGGCGAATATTGAAGGGGGGACGCTTGCCACGATTGGCAATCAAGTCGTAGATGGTTAACCCCAAAAAGCCCATCACAAATCGAATTAGTAGGATTTCGAGGGGAGCGAAAGTCTCGAGAAGAATCTTAGTGGCAATGAAGGTGGTCCCCCAAACCAAGATGGTGAGTGAGGCTAAAACATGGGCTAAAGTTTTGTGGCGTTCCATGGGGGGGACTTTGTCATGAAATCTAAAAAATGTACAGTTGGACCCCCCTTTTTTCTCCTCTTAGAGGAATTTTGAGTTGAGGTGTTGCTGTTCTCTAAATTTATTTGTATGTTACATAGAGGTAGGTTTGGCGGGTACAACTGTCGACTACCCTTGCCTAAGCTGAGGCAGAATAACTTTTAAGATCATATATAGAAAGTGAGGAAAGACTATGGCAAAAAAGCTACAGTTTAATGAAGAGGCTCGACGTTCACTCGTGGCTGGGGTTGAAAAACTCTCGCGTGCTGTGAAAGTCACTTTGGGCCCAAAGGGGAGAAACGTCCTAATCGATAAGAAATTTGGAGCTCCCACCGTCACTAAAGACGGAGTCTCCGTTGCTCGTGAAATCGAGTTAGAAGATGCTTTTGAAAACATGGGTGCCCAACTCTTGAAAGAGGTTGCCACTAGAACGAACGATGTGGCCGGAGACGGAACAACCACCGCTACTGTTTTAGCCTACTCAATCACCAAAGAGGGGATGAAGAGTGTCGCCGCCGGTGTTAACCCAATGGGGATTCGTCGAGGAATCGATAAGGCTGTCGAAGATACCGTTAAAGAGTTGAAACGCCAGGCCAAGATTATTAAGGATAAAGAGGAGCTGGCTCAAGTTGCAACCATCAGTGCTAACAACGACCGTGAGATTGGGGACGAGATCGCCAATGCAATGGAAAAAGTTGGAAAAGATGGTGTAATTACCGTTGAAGAGTCGAAGACCATTGAGACCACAACCGACTTTGTTGAGGGGATGCAGTTTGACCGTGGTTACCTCTCCCCCTACTTTGCCACCAACCGTGACACAATGGAGTCGATTCTTGAGGACCCCTATATCCTTATCTACGACAAGAAGATTTCAAACATGAAAGATCTTCTCCCAATCCTTGAGAAAGTTGCCCAATCTGGCAAACCAATCTTAATCATTGCTGAAGATGTTGATGGGGAGGCCTTAGCTACCCTAATCGTCAACACCATTCGTGGTACCCTAACAGCAGTTGCTGTTAAGGCCCCTGGTTTTGGCGATCGCCGTAAAGCGATGCTTGAAGATATCGCCATCCTTACCGGTGGTGAGGTAATCTCCGAAGAGATTGGACTCAAGTTAGAGAACACCGATATTGCTCAGCTCGGAAGAGCTAAGACCGTTAAAGTTGAGAAAGACAACACCACTATTATTAACGGCGCTGGCAAGGCGAGCGACATTAAAGATCGTATTAGCCAAATCAAAGTTCAAATTGAAGATACCAGTAGCGATTACGACCGTGAAAAACTCCAAGAGCGACTAGCTAAATTGGCTGGTGGCGTGGCTGTCATCAACGTTGGTGCTGTCACCGAAGTTGAGCTCAAAGAGAAGAAGCACCGGGTTGAAGATGCCCTTTCGGCCACCAGAGCCGCCATTGAAGAGGGTGTTATTGCCGGTGGTGGTGTTGCCCTAATTCAAGCCGCCAAAGCTCTAGCTGATAAGAACCTTGCCGGACTTGATGAGGCGGAAGTGATTGGGTACAAGATTGTGCGTCGCGCCCTTGAGGAGCCAATTCGTCAGATCGCTGAGAACGCCGGTCTTGATGGAGCAATCATTGCCGAGAAAGCTAAGAATGAGAAAGTTGACGTCGGTTTCGACGCTGCTAAGATGGTGTGGGTCAACATGTTTGAGGCCGGAATTACCGACCCAGCAAAAGTCTCCCGCAGCGCCCTTCAAAATGCAGCTTCAATTGCAGCTTTAATCCTCTCAACCGAGTGTGCCATTACCGACATCCCCGTCGACGAGCCAGCTATGCCGGCCGGTGGCGGAATGGGTGGAATGGGTGGTATGGGCGGCATGATGTAGAAGCCTTAACATAGGAGTTACAGGGGTGGGTTTGCCCACCCCTTTCCTATTTCTCCCCCCATGATTCATTGCTAGAGAGAAACTTGACTACCATTGGTGTAACGTGATACTTTAAGCGGTACGTGAAAATCTAACACATTGTGAGGTTATTTAAATATGAAAGGATTGTTGACAGCCTTAATGGCCGGTGGTGGGGGCGCTTCAGGCGGATCTATGACCACCACTTTTATTACGTTTGGACTAATCATCGTAATTTTCTATTTTTTAATTATTAGACCCCAGAAAAAACGTGATAAAGCAGCTAAAGATATGTTGGCTGCGATGAAGAAGGGGGACAAGGTTGTCTCTATTGGTGGGATTCGGGGGACCATTGTAACTGTCAAAGAGTCGACAGTCGTGGTCAAAGTTGATGACAACACCCGCTTAGAGTTCTCTAAGAGTGCCATCGCTCAAATCTTGGACAAGACGGCTGAGGTAGCTAAAAAGGAGACTCCTGTAGCTACTGACACAGTGAAGGCGCCTGCCAAGAAGAAGGCCACCCCAGCACCTAAGAAGAGTGAAGAAGAGACCGTCGTCGTTGAGGAGACTCCTGAAGAGTCTAAGGATGATGCGGATAAAAACGACGATACCAAGTAAAGAGATCGATATCATACGGAGAGCAGCATGAACAAACGAGGGCGATTGGTGATCGTTCTCTTGGTTGCGGTGATGTGCGGATTTTTCCTCTATCCAACCGTGAAGTGGTACTTTTTCGTGCCCCAAGAGACAAAAGATCTTGCGACTGGTTCAATGATCCAGATTCGGGAGTATTCACAAGGACAAGCAACAATAGATTTGCGCGAATTGAAGGGGCTTGTCGCCTCTGATCCATCGGCAAAAATTCCCGACAAATTTAAATTTCTGGCATCGGTTGCCAAAGATAACTACAAAGCGAGCAAGCGCTCCCTCCCTAAGCAGTGGACGGTTGAAAGTGTCTTTAGAGGGTTCTCGAATGAGCTCGCCCTCTTTGAGGCTCTTGAAGGGCACTACCGAACTCAATTACTGGAGCTGAAGAAGACGAGTGGCAAGGTGTTGCAACTGGGTCTCGATTTGCGTGGTGGGATGAGTATCCTCTTAGAGGCAGACGTTGAGGCCTACGAGGCTAAAACAGGGACTCGCCTTACCGGGACAGCTCTCACAACTCTCCTTAATGAAGATATTGCCATCCTCAACGAGAGGATTGACCAGTTTGGGGTAACTGAACCCGATATAAGGATTCAAGGGAGTTCTCAAATCTTAATTGAGGTTCCTGGAGCAGCCGACCCTGAGCGGGTCAACTCTTTCCTCAAGGGGAAAGGCTCTCTCAATTTCCAGATTGTTGATCAAGAGTTAACGGCTCAGCTCAACACCTATTTCAGAGAGAACCCTAGTGAGGTCTTCACCAACCTAGGTCAAATCAAGCAACCCGACTTCCTTCCCGCTGGCAAAATTGCCACCGGTTACTACGTTAACGACGAGTATGGTTTAGACCAGCTCTCAAGCTATGTTGTCCTCAACGAAGAGATTGGGTTGGATGGAATTCACATTGCTAGCGCCCAAACAGGGAGCAACCCTGTTACCGGGCAACCCACTGTCAACTTTGAGTTAGATTCAACGGGTGGGGAGATTTTCTATAAACTAACCTCAACCAACACAGGTGAGGCATTAGCTGTTGTCCAAGATGGGAACGTTAAGGCGATGGCTACCATCACCGAGCCCATTAGGAATAACGTCCAAATTACCGGCTTTGGGGAGAAAGAGGCACAAGACCTCTCAATCGTCTTAAAGACAGCGGCTCTACCCATTGAGTTGGTCGTAGTTAGCCAACAAGGTATTGGGGCCTCACTTGGAGAAGACACTGTCCAAAAAGGGTTGATTGCAATCTTTGTCGGCTTGGCTCTCGTCTTCATCTTTATGATAGCTATCTACAAGGGGAGCGGAATCTATGCCGATATCGCCATCTTATTTAACCTCGTCATAATGCTCGCCATTTTATCAGCGTTCAACCTCACGTTGACACTCACCAGTATCGCTGGTCTTGTCTTGACGGTTGGAATGGCAGTTGACGCCAACGTCATCATCTTAGAGCGTATCAAAGAGGAGTTGGCAGTTGGCAAGAGTGCCTCCGCTTCGGTGAAAGCGGGCTTCTCTAAAGCTTTTTGGACCATTATGGACGCCAACGTCACCACGATTATTGCAGCTCTTGTCCTCTCTCAATTGGGGTCGGGGTCTGTTAAAGGGTTTGCCAACACACTGGCTGTAGGTATTGTAAGCAGCATGTTTAACGCCCTCTTTGTTGTCAAATTGATGTACGATACAGCCCTCTCTAGGAAGAATCCTCGATTGAGCCTTGGCTGGAGGAGGAGATAATTATGGCTAAGAAAGTTTACCCAGTTACTAAGTATAGATTTTATGTAGTGGCATTATCACTCGCCTTTCTTATTGCTGGCTTAATCTCCTTCTTCGCAAT
>DUOJ01000031.1 GCA_012838895.1 Spirochaetales bacterium | reverse complement strand
TGTTTGGGGGGGGCTTGCCTTAAAGATTATGCAACAGTCGGGTGGAGAAGTTCCTTTCACTTGGTACACTATCTACTCCACTACTATCGTTGGTATCCCTTTCTCTGTCATTATCCTAGTTATCTTATTATTTGGAATCCACTATCTAAAGAGGAGCGGTTATGTTGTGCAGTTGAAGGCTTGCGGAGGGAATATCCATGGAGCCTACGAATCGGTATTGCCGGTCAACTCTATTCGGGTGAAGAGCTATATGTTGAGTGGCTTCTTTACCGCACTAGCAGCTCTCTGTATTGTGGCGGAGACCGTCACCGGAAACCCCCTCTCTGGAAGTGGCTATGAACTCGAATCGATTAGTGCTGTTGCCCTAGGGGGGACAAGCTTAGCTGGTGGGGCAGGGGGATTTGTTGGTAGTATTTTAGGGGCTATAGTTTTGAAGTTGGTTAACGACGTAATCTTCTTTGCCGGTTTGGGAGTCAATTTCCAGGTATTAGCTCAAGGTTTGATTATTATCTTAGCGTTGGCGGTCGGAGGCCTACTCACTAAACGGAGTCAAACGAAAGCAGCAAGAATGCGAGGAGAAAAGCAATGAAAAAAACACCATTGGCGCTACGCAAAGCTAAAACGATAATCAAGAGCCCTTCATTTATTGCTCCACTCCTCTGCCTTATAATCCTCTTCGTTGGTAATATAATATCTCCTGGATTTGCTAGTAGCGAATTGATTATCAACATCTTGGTTGTCTCTTCGTTTGTTGGCTTAGTCTCAGGGGGGCAGTTCCTCATCGTATTGGGTGGGGGAAATGGACTCGACCTCTCTCTCGGTAAACTAGTCACCCTTGGGGCAATTGTGGGAGGGGTAATCTCCCAAAAGCAAGATGCCAACCTCATCTTAGCCCTTTTAACTGTAATAGTGGTCACTTTTACCATTGGCCTAATTAATGGATTTGGGGTCACCTTCTTTAGAATACCCCCCCTTGTGATGACAATGAGTATGTCGATTGTGGTTGTCGCAATTATCAAATTTATCACCGGTGGGATAGGGGTTCCGGGAGCCTCCAAGCTTCTACAGAAAATAACCGTAGGAAAGTTCCTTGGTATACCAGGGATTCTCTACATCTGGGCCCTTTTTGCCGTATTTATGCACTTTTTGATCAACAATACCACTTTTGGGATAAAACTGTTGGCAACGGGTACCAATGACTACACCGCCAGTTTAGCAGGGGTCAATGTAACACGCCTGAGAACCCTCCTTTATGGGTTTAGTGGGATGATTGCCGGAATAACAGGCTTTCTCTACCTAGGTTACCTTGCCTCTGTCTACAACATCTCCCTTGGCGATAAATTTACCCTTATTTCGGTAATTGCCGTTGTCGTTGGAGGAACTTCTCTAGGGGGAGGCAAGGGGTCCTACTTTGGCGTTGTAATTGGTGCGTTCCTTCTACAGCTGATGGATAGCTTCTTAGTAACTATTAGGATTGAACAAAGCATGCGTCAAGTGCTGTTTGGAATTATCCTACTGGTAATAATTTTAATGTATGGTCGTGAAAGGAAGATGCAAAACTAGTTAGGGGGTTGAGATGAAAAAAACAAAAGTAGCATTAGCCGGGAGTGGATTTATCTCCCATATACACATGGAGTCGTATCTTAGGTTTGTCCATGAGGCTGAAGTGGTTGCTGTTTATAGTCGCAATAAAGAGAATGCAGCCAACTTTGCCAAACAGTACAATATTCCAACTTGTTACGACGACTACGGCAAGATGATTAAGGAGTCGGGGTGTGAAGTTGTCGACATCTGTTTGCCCAACTTTCTCCACCACAAAGCTACCTTAATGGCTGCTGAGCAAGGTAAACATATCATTCTGGAGAAACCCTTCTGTGTCACGTTACAAGAGGCTGATGAGATGATAGCGGCTTGCAAAGAGGCGGGAGTCCTCTTGATGTATGCCGAAGAGTTGGCCTTTGCCCCTAAATATGAGAGGGTGCGGAATTTGGTGACCAAAGAGAACGCTATTGGCAAGGTCTATATGTTGAAGAATGGGGAGAAACACTCAGGACCCCATAGCGACTGGTTCTACGACGTTAGCCAATCGGGTGGAGGCGCCTTGATGGATTTAGGGTGCCACGCTATAGCTTGGATGCGCTGGGTTTTAGGGGGCAACCCTAAGATTAAGTCGGTCTCAGCGACAATGCAGTCAATCTACCACTACGAGCGCTCCAAGGCTGAAGATAACTCGGTGGTTGTAATTGAGTTTGAAAATGATGTAATTGGGGTGGCTGAAGATAGCTGGGCTCGCCACGGCGGAATGGATGACAAGATAGAGATCTATGGTGATAAAGGCGTTGTCTACTCCGATCTCTTCCAAGGGAACTCATCCCTCACCTACAGTGTCGACGGTTATGGGTACGTAGCGGAGAAGGCGGGCGAATCAAAGGGGTGGAGCTTTACAATGTTTGAAGAGGTCTTTAACCAAGGCTATCCCCATGAACTGATCCATTTCATCGATTGCGTCCGTAATGGGACTAAACCGTTAGTCACCGGTGAAGATGGCCGCGCTGTGCTGGAGGTTATCTACGCAGCTTACGAATCGGCTGGAACTGGGAAGAAGGTTTACCTCCCCTTTAACTCTGATGTTGAAGTGCCTATTGATCTTTGGTTACGACAGGGGATAAAGAGGAAAATAGCGACTCTTTAATAGCGGTTAAGTAGCTCTACTGCGGTAGAGCTACCTGCTTGGAGACCTGCGTGACGATAAAGAAAACTATTAGTCAAGCCGCTTTAAAAAAGAACAATATTGGCCAAGTGCTCAATGAGATTAAACGGGAGGGGTGTGTTGTTAAAACCACTCTTGCTAAGCGACTTCAACTCAGTTTTGCAACTGTTTCTTCTATCTGTGAGACTTTAGAGAGGGAGGGGTTTATCACAATGGAGGAGCTGGGAGTCTCTACAGGAGGGCGTAAACCAGTTACCATAAAATTTAACCCAAATTCGCGCTTTGTTGTCACCATAAATATGAGTCTCAATGGAACTATCCACATCGCTTTAGTATCGCTCGATCAAACAGTAATTGGTGAGGCGTGGCTAGAGGAGGCCTTCTCTTCAACAAAAGAGGCCCTATTTAAGCGTCTCGAAGGGGAAATTAGTGGTATCTTAGCTATCCACGAGATCTCCCTCGATAAAATATTAGGAATTGGTGTCGCTGTTCCAGGGCTCTATGATGGGGTAACAGGTTTAGTTAACCACTGTACCAACCCTGCGTTGAGAGGTGTGCACATAGAGGAGGAGATGCAAAAGTTTTTCAACTTGCCCATCTATATCATGAATGATGCAAACCTCGCCGCATTTGGGCAATGGTCTCTCCTTAGAGATGAACTTTCGGACCTTTTACTCCTCTATTTCTCCCAAGGAATTGGATTGGGAATCATCCAAGATCGAGTTGAGCCCGCTGCTCTCTGTGAGGAACGGCGGCAAGCCGCTCAGCTGCGGGTTAACCAGACGCTCGATCCTGCGCTCGGCTATGTTCCCCAGCTCAGCCAGGGGAATGCCC
>DUOJ01000030.1 GCA_012838895.1 Spirochaetales bacterium | reverse complement strand
AGAGCTCCTGGGAAATTATCCTCAATTTGCCCTTTTATGAAGGCAAACTCAGGGGAATCGGTGCGAGATATCTTTGACTGAGGAGCACCTCCAAAAAGGGTATACTCAACCTCTTTAAGCCTAACCCTCTTCTTAAGCATCGCTAGCCCATCTTCAGCTGACTGGGTTGGTAGAAGACGTATATTAACAACTGCTTCAGCGTAAGGGGGGATTACGTTGGGGGCGGAACTCCCCTCAGCCATCGTGACGGCGCAAGTGTTCCTCAAGAGGGCATTCGTCACCTGATTGCGACTAAAGAAAAAGACCACTAAGGGCTTAAAGAGCCAGAGATTTAAGAGGGGGATGCTTAAGAGAAAGGAGCCATTAAGCCCTATTATGGTCAGCATCTCCTTTACTGGACGGGTAAGGGTTGCCTTAAATGTGCGCTTTTCCACCCTCCAAATAGCCCGCCCTAAGAGACCCATGGCGGTTGGATTTATGGGGCTAGAGGAGTGGCCCCCCTCTTTAGTGACCCGCATCGAGATGTTAATATTTCCTTTTTCGGCTGTCCCCACGACGGCTACCGGAGCCTTAATAAAAGAGATGAAGTTTTCAGCTACCGCCCCCCCCTCATCGATTACAAAGGCGAAGGTGATATTTTTAGCCTTGAAGTAGTTAGCCATAACGACAGCACCATGGTCCCCTCGCACCTCTTCATCACACCCAAAGGCGATGTACCAAGAGCGTTGGGGACGCACCCCCTCTTTAAGGAGCCTTTCGACACTCTCAAGGATGGCAATCAGTTGCCCCTTGATATCAAAAGCGCCACGCCCCCACACATACCCCTCCTCAATAGTTTCTCCAAAGGGGGGGTAGCACCACTCTTTCTCATCATCAGCTGCCACTACATCTTGGTGGGCCATTAAGAGGGCCGGGAGGAGCTCTTTGTCTTCCCCCTCCCAATAGAGGAGGATATTAAGCTCCCCCCCATCTAAAACTTGCAAGGTTGAGAAGGTGATGGGATAGGATTCCCTTAAAAAAGCCCTAAACTGGTGGAAGGGGGTGAAATCGGTCTTTGCCCAGTTTGAGCGGCTAATGGTGGGAAAAGAGATCGCTTTAGCTAAGTTTTTTGCACTCTGCTCAATTGCATCAACCTTTTGAAGACTGGGATTAGCTTCGTGGCGTCGCTGGTATTTTAACTTGAGGATGAGCGACCTAATAACTGCAACTAATAGGGGTAAAAGAATAAGTACAAGAACGATGGAGAGCCAAATAACCATAGATTACTCCTCTAATTGTCTTTGGATAGTGTTTTTTACAAAACTGTGGTACAGTGTAACATAACTCGCAGTGTAAAGGTAGCAGGGGTGTAATGCCAAAGAAGATTGATCACGAGAAAAGGAAGGAAAAGATACTTCAGACTGCTCTGAAAGTATTTGCTCGGGAAGGTTATAAAGACTCAAACCTCTCTTTAATCGCCAGTGAGTGCAATATCTCACGACCAACCATCTACCAATACTTTAAAAATAAAGAACAAATCTACTACTACGCCGTTAAATTGGTTACCGGTCGAATGTTTACCAAGTATGCCGATTACGCTTGGACCACCAACGACCCCATAATTGAGCGCATCTTCAATATCTGCAGCGATATTATCGACATGGCAGCTACCCATAGGGGTGAACTCACCTCCCTTGTTGATGTGATGCTCCAATTGAAGAAAGAGGGGACCGATTTCTCTGATATAATCCTCAGGCGTACCGTTAAACTCCATATCCTCTTTAAACGCCTCCTGCGCCTGGGAATCAGTCGTGGAGAGGTTGTTGAGTGTGATATCACCAAAATAACCTCCCACATTGTAATCTTATTGGAATCTTTTGGTTTCCAACTCGCCTTCTTAGACGCCTTTGATGTTGAAGAGGCCAAAGATTTAATCGCTAACTACCTTGAACTTTTAAACCCCAATAAGTAGCCCTCAATTTGCCAATTTAGATTTCTCTTTATATATTTAGAGCGGATGTACCTGTTAATTTAGAGGTAGATATGAACATTGAAAAGATGACTATTAAACTGAGAGAGGCACTCCAAAGTGCCCTCACTTTGGCACGCCAACACAACAACCCCGTGGTGGAGAGTGAACACCTCCTTTTGGTCCTTCTGCAGCAGAAGGATGGGGTCATTACCCCCCTCCTTGAGCGACTAGGGGTCCATAGCGACCACTTAATCCAAGAGGTCTCCTCCCTTATAAACAAACTCCCCAAAGCGTATGGAGGGGGTGGTCAAATTGGCATTTCACCCACCCTAGGCGAGGTGTTGGAAGAGTCGGAGGGGGAAGCAGCTAAGTTTAAAGATGAATTTATAAGTAGTGAGCACTTCTTGCTCGCCCTAATTGACTCCTCTTTACCCCTAGCCCAGATGCTAAAAAGGGAGGGGATAAGCCGTGATGAGATTCTCCAAGCGCTCCAGTTGGTGCGGGGGAACACCAGAATAACTGATGAAAACCCCGAAGATAAATACCAAGTGCTCGACAAGTATTGTAAAGATATGACCGCCTTAGCCCGCCAACAAAAGCTCGACCCCGTCATTGGACGTGATGAGGAGATTAGGCGCGTGATGCAGGTCCTCTCACGGAGAACTAAAAACAACCCCGTCCTAATAGGGGAGCCGGGGGTAGGAAAGACCGCTATTGTTGAGGGTTTGGCCCAGAGGATTGTCTCTAAAGATGTCCCCGAATCACTCGCCTCAAAGCGCCTCTTAGCCCTCGACTTAGGGGCCCTCATTGCTGGTGCAAAATTTAGAGGAGAGTTTGAAGAGCGCCTTAAAGCGGTAATCAACGAAGTGATTGCCTCCAATGGGGAGATAATCCTCTTTATCGATGAGCTTCATACCCTTGTAGGAGCGGGAGCTGCTGAAGGGTCTACCGATGCTTCCAACCTCTTAAAGCCTGCTTTGGCAAGGGGGGAACTGAGAGCTGTAGGGGCGACAACCCTCGATGAGT
>DUOJ01000004.1 GCA_012838895.1 Spirochaetales bacterium | reverse complement strand
TACGGTTCATATAGGTGAGGGGTTGGACAAAAAGGGCTCTCTTCTCACCAAACGTTATGAGAGAGCGACGATAGAGACGAAAATAGCGTCTTCTCAACCTCTTGTGAAAAGACGCCATTATACTCTCTAAAGTATCAAAACCTACATTATGACGCGTCCCTTGATAACGACGGGTCGGATTTCCTAAGCCAAATACTAGTTTCAGAGTTACTCCTCGTGTGCAGAAGTCCCTTCTCCACCATGATGAGCATGAGCTGCCTCGCCCTCTTCGGCTTCGGCGAGATCTTCTTCAACCTCTTCCTCTTCAACCTCTTCTCTGATGCTCTTAACAGCAGCGATGGTTGCTTCAGCTGAGGTGTGTATTTTTACCCCTTCAGGAAGTTTAATGTCACCGACGGTAATCGCTTCATTTAGGCCAAGACCTGAAACATCAACCAGAATGTGTTGTGGAAGGTCTAAGGGGAGACACTCCACCTCTACTTCGTAAGCCACTTGCTCAAGGACTCCCCCAAACTTAACCCCTTCAGGGTGCCCTTCAAGGACAATGGAGACGTTGGCCCTAAGGACTTCATCGGTAGTTACCTCAAAGAAGTCAACATGGGTGATTTGATCCAAAAGGACATTCTCTTGGAGGGCTTTCATCAAGACCAATTTTTGTTTACGACCTATTTTCAAAGTTAATAGGGTACTCTCTGAGACGCGACGCAAAATATTGCGAAACTCTATTGCGTCGAGCGTAATGTGGACCGGCTCCTCTTTGCCATAGATGACGGCTGGAATTCTACCGGCAGCACGCTCGCGACGAGCACCAGCTGAGCCGAAATCTTCTTTTCTGAGTACGCCAGTTAAACTAACTTCATTCATGAGAAACTCCTTGTACTTTCCATCCTACAGGGGCGGCAGGATTCGAACCTACGCATGCCGGCACCAAAAACCGGAGCCTTACCGCTTGGCTACACCCCTAGTCCACACAAAGATGGCGGTCCCCTAAATAGGGCACCGCAACCCAAAATACAGGAATTTTCTCCCTTTGTCCAGTAGCTAAGTGTCTAAGGCTCTATTTTTTATTCAGAGGAATCGTCATCCTCTGTCGCATCGGCTCCAGGAGGTGGAGCATTGTCATAAGCTTCTAGGATTGCCTCCTGCATCGTTGCCCTAAAGTCACTGCTGATTGGATGAGCAACATCTTTAAATTCGCCATTTTTTGTTTTGCGACTCGGCATTGCTACAAACAGGCCAGACTTACCGTCAATGACTTTTAGATTGTGAACAACGAATTGATTGTCGAACGTTATCGTCGCATACGCTCGCAATTTCCCCTCAGATGTAATTTTACGAACCCTCACGTCAGTAATTTCCATGCGAACACCCCTTACGCAATTTCATACGGAAACGGTAACATCAGAATGGTCAGGATGCAAGCTTTTTATCCTTATTATCGTGATATCACCCCCATAATCGCCCATTTTGTCCCTAATCTCCTCCACAATCTCCCTCTCATCACAAAAGATTGCATAAGCGGGACCACTGCCACTTAAAGAACCAAAACAATCCCCCACCTCAGCCACTATTTGGTCAAGATGGCTGTAAAGAGTCCCATTTGGCCCCCCAATCAGGCGAAAATCGTTGGTAAAGCTCCACTTAGAGGGACTCTTAGTGTAGACCTCTATCAATGGCTCCTTCTTTGGCAGAGGGGGGACTTCCTCTCTAACTTGGTCGAGCTGACCATAGGCTTGAGGGGTTGAGACCCCCTCCCCCTTGGGGATGATAAGTATCCCCTCTAAGACCCCCTCACGGGAGATTGGTTCAACTATCTCTCCCCTCCCCGTCACCATGGCAGCTGCTGCACCACTTAAGAAGAAGGGGATATCAGAGCCTATTTGGGCCCCTAAGGAGATCAATTGGGAGGGGGTGAGGGGGTAGTTGGTGAGGGTATT
>DUOJ01000029.1 GCA_012838895.1 Spirochaetales bacterium | reverse complement strand
TAAGGAGGATTAAGTGGCTTATTTTAATCTAAAAGAGACCGAGGCCCGAATTGAGAAGGTAAGAGCGATCTTACGCAAGAAAAACATTGATGCTGCCCTTATCTATTATGATGAGCTAAACGTAGCCAATGGGTGGTATTTAACTGGCTGGTGTCCCCAGTTTGAGAAGGGGAGTATCTTGCTACCAGTTGATGGAGAGCCCCTATTACTCGGGGGACCCGAGAGTGAGCCCTTTGCCAAGATGAGCAGCGCCATCAAAGAGACAAGAAACTTTACCCCCTTTATGGTCCCTGGGGAGGAGTATCCTAATGCTGAAATTATTACCTTTGACAAACTCTACAAAGAGCTGAAGAGTAAGAACTTGAAGTTGAATACAATTGGCTTAGTTGGTACAGCCGCCCTTCCACACAACATCTATACCCAGTTTCAAGCCGGGTTTGTCGACAGCAAGTTAATTGATATCACCGACGAGTATGAGGCACTAAGGGCCCACAAATCACCTTGGGAAGTTGAGCAGGTTAAGAAAGCTTTTGGCCTAACTTGGGATGCTTATCAGGCGATGAGAGCAATCGTCGCCCCTGGAGTATTTGAGCACCAAGTGGCGGCAGAAGGGGAGTATGTGTGTCGCAAAGCTGGCGCCCATAGCTTCGCCTACTCTTGTATTGTCGGTAGTGGTGAGAGAGCTAAGGCTGTTGTCCCAACCGCTTACGACAAGGAGATGCTTTCGGGCGAGATGGTGATGATAGGAATTGCCCCCCGAATTAACGGCTATGCTGGAGTAATGGGTGATTCACTACCGGTTAACGGAGTTTATACCCAGCGTCAAAAAGATTGTTTGAACTGGCTTAGAGAGACCTTTGTAGCAACTAAAGAGATGCTGAAGCCCGGTATTTCAGGACGTGAGCTTGATGTTCCTGGACGTAAGATCTTCACCAAGCATGGACTGATTAACTACCTAGTTTGCCCCTTTGCCCATACGATTGGTTTAATGGAGGCCGAAGGGCCCTTCTACGGACCCAATAGTGACGACGTCTTTGCCCCAGGCATGACAGTCTGTGTTGACGTCAGCTTCTTTGGTCACCCTGAGTTCCACGGCACCAGAATTGAGACTGGTTATGTGATAACTGAAACTGGTTGTGAGCCCCTCTCGCCTGAGATGGATAAGCTCCTAACCTGTGAGCTGTAGGGGGTAGTTTATGTTAGGAAAGAAAGTTTGGGTCTTTGCTGATGGGGACTTACCACCCCATCCAGCTGGGGTTGGTGATCCTATCGCCCACGAGGCGTTGATGGTGGTTAACAATGGGACACAAGATGCTAAGCTCTCGGTGACCCTCCTCTTTGAGGAGAGTGGACCTAAAGAGGGTTTAACCCTAGTTGCCCCCGCTAAGCGGGTGAGTTGTTTTAGGATGGACCACAAAATTTGGGGGGACGATTACCTTATTCCCCCAGGGCAGTATGCTCTAATTATGGAGAGTGACGTACCGGTGGTAGCCGTCTTTGGTCGCCTAGACCGACGACAAGATGTTGCCTACTACCCTGTTGCCCCCTATACCGAGTAGAGCAATAATTTAGTCTTTAGAGTCCAATATTGGGACTTGTACCTCTTCTAAGGAGATGCAGGTCCCCCTTTTTATAGCATATCAGACAACGTTTACATTAGAATGGATGGCTTTAGTTAAAGTTGCTCCAATTGGTTATCTTTTAACATATAAAAGGATTATATCCCAAGATTGTTTGTCCTCTTTTGTCAACAATTTCTATTTGACAACGGTAAGTACCCATGATAATATGACAACGTTAGCGGATAGTGTAGTAGGAATACTATCGCTTGCAGATTAATAGGGGGTGTTGATGGCGTCTGATCTTCTGGTCATGAGTAATATCCACAAGTCTTTCCCGGGAGTTAAAGCCCTCGATGAGGTCAATTTTTCATTGAAGGCGGGTGAAGTTCACGCTCTCATTGGAGAGAATGGTGCCGGTAAATCGACTTTGATGAAAATTCTCACCGGTGTCTATAAGATGGATGAGGGGGAGATTCTCCTCGAGGGTGAAGCGGTCCACATCAACAAAACGATTGATGCACAAAACTTAGGGATCAGTATTATCTACCAAGAGTTTAACCTCTTTCCCCACCTAACAGTCGCTGAGAACCTCTACATTCGGCGTGAACCACGCAAACTTGCTAAGTGGATAATCGATGATAAAGCCCAGAGGCAGAAGACTAGGGAGATGTTGGCTGAAATCCATCTCGACCTCGACCCCAACCGCAAAGTGAACACCCTCAGTGTTGCCCAACAGCAGATGCTTGAGATCGCCAAAGCTCTTGCCCTCAATGCTAAGATTGTAATTATGGATGAACCCACCTCAGCCCTTACCGACGCTGAGATTGAGAACCTCTTCCGCATAATTCACGAGCTAAAAAGGCGTAAAGTGGGGATTGTCTACATCTCCCACCGCCTAGAAGAGCTTCAACACATTGCCGACCGGGTTACTGTGTTACGTGACGGGAAGTTTGTGGGGACAGTCGATTACAAAGATACTTCGGTGCGTGAGCTGGTGCGGATGATGGTGGGGCGTGAACTTGGTGACTATTTCCCCGAACGGACGACCAAACCAGAAGAGCCCCTCCTTGAGGTGCGGGGCTTGAGTCGCAAAAAAGTTATTGATGATATCAGTTTCACCCTCCACCGAGGGGAGATTTTAGGAGTTGCTGGTCTCATGGGGGCAGGCAGGACTGAGATGGCACGAGCCCTCTTTGGTGCTGACCATGTCGATAGCGGAGAGATTCTTTTAGAGGGGGAGCTGATTCAGATAAAGAGCCCCTTCGACGCAATTCGACACGGAATTGGGTATCTGACCGAAGACCGCAAGCGTGATGGGTTAACGATGGGACTCAACGTTAAAGAGAATATAGCTTTGGCCTCTATCAAAGATTTCACCAAATGGGGTGGACGAATGGATGATGGTCGTATCGGTGAAGTCTCAAAAGAGTATGTTGACCAGCTACAGATAAAGACACCCAGCTTAAATCAATTGGTTAAATTTTTAAGTGGGGGAAACCAACAGAAGGTTATCTTGGCACGTTGGCTCTGTAAGGGGACGAAGATCCTTATTTTCGATGAGCCAACCCGCGGAATTGACGTGGGTGCCAAACGGGAAATTTATAATTTAATGAACCAGCTCACAGCTGATGGGCATGCCATAATCATGATCTCCTCTGAGCTTCCCGAAATTTTAGGGATGAGCGATCGAATATTGACTATGCATGAGGGGAAGGTGGCTGGAATTACCGACCGTGCTTCGGCTACAGAAGAATCGATTATGTATCTTGCTACCGGTGGGCGGTAGTAGGACAGGAGGAATGGGTAATGGAAAATCAGAAACGGCTTCGTGCATCGACACTTCAACAATTTGCAGCCTTTGCTAGCCTTATCTTAATGGTGATTCTCTTTAGCATACTTTCACCCTACTTCTTTAGTTACGACAACTTGATAACGGTTATCAAACAAACCTCTGTCGTTGGGATTATCGCCATTGGGGTGACATTTGTAATTATAACAGGGGGGATTGACCTCTCTCTCGGCTCGTTAGTGGCTGTTTCGGGAGTTGTTGCAGGGTTTGTCTTAGCCGCCGGGGCCCCCAATATTGTTGGAATTTTAGTTGGCGCCATGATTGGACTCCTCTGTGGGGTAATATCGGGCTTTCTAGTAGCTTTTGGAGACTTGCCCGCCTTTATTGCTACCTTGGGGATGATGATGAGTGCCCGAGGGATGTCGCTGGTGCTAACCAAAGGGAGACCGGTCTATCTGGCTCAAAACAAAACCTTTAACTTGGTCTACAACTACAACCTCTTCAAGGTAATCCCCTTGCCGGTAATTTACCTCGTAATAATTGCCGTTTTAGCCCACTTCATCTTAAAGCGAACCGCTATTGGGCGCTACGTCTTCGCTACCGGAAGTAACGAAGAGGCCGCCCGCCTCTCGGGTATTAACGTTCGGCTTGTCAAACTTGTTGTCTACTCGATAAGTGGTTTGATGAGTGGCCTTTCAGGGGTTATCTTGGTGGCCCGTCTAAACTCTGCCCAGCCGGCCATTGGTTCGGGGTATGAACTCGATGCCATTGCTGCCGCCGTAATTGGGGGGACGAGCCTCTCTGGAGGTGAGGGGCAAATTATTGGGACAATAATTGGTGCCCTTATTATGAGTACCATGAAAAACGGTCTCAACTTAATGCACGTCTCCCAATTCTGGCAACAGGTCATAATTGGTGTAGTAGTTATCGTGGCCGTCTATATAGATATTAAACGACGCGACACACAGCGTCCGTAGAAATAGAGTCCGCAGTTGTGGACAAGATCGCAAGGAGGAATTTATGAAGAAGATTGTTGTTACTACTATCGTATTGGTTTTACTTTTACCGACAATTTTGTTTGCTGCTGGTGGGAAGGAGAAGAAGTCTGATGAGACTTATATTGCAGTAATCAGCATGGGCGAGCAGCACGAGTATTGGCAGGCAGTTAAGCTTGGAACAGAGAAAGCTGCCAAAGAGTTGGGTATTAGGACAACCTATGAGGCCCCCCCCTCAGAAGATATGGTTGACCTTCAAATCAACATGGTAGAGAACACCATTCGCACAAAGCCCGACGGACTACTCTTGGCTCCACTCGATGCAGTGGCCTTAGTCCCCTACATTAAGCAAGCCGTTGATGCCGGAATCCCCGTCGTCCTTTTCGACGCAGGTGC
>DUOJ01000028.1 GCA_012838895.1 Spirochaetales bacterium | reverse complement strand
TAGCTAGATAGTGGGCCTTGTCGTAGCTCTGATTAGCCACCTCAACCATTCCGGCCTCTCCCACTAGGGCAATATAGATGGCGGTGGTGAGGGCTGCTAGGGCCTGGTTAGAGCAGATATTGCTGGTAGCCCGCCCCCTCTTAATATGTTGCTCCCGTGCTTGAAGGGTGAGGACAAACGCCCTCTTTCCATCTCTATCAACAGTCTCTCCTACAACCCTCCCCGGTATTTTACGCATGAGCGCCTCACTAACGGCAATATAACCACAAGAAGGACCACCAAAGGCGCTCACTAGGCCGAGAGGTTGGGTGTCGCCAATGGCGATATCGCCTCCCCACTCCCCTTGGCTCTTTTGGAAGACCAACGAGAGGGGGTCACTCGAGATGGTTAACAGCGCGTTGTTGGCATGGACCTTCTCTGCTAAGCCAGTGTAGTCCTCTATGAAACCGTAGCGGTTGGGACTTTGAACAATTAGACCAGCCACCTCACCGGTGAGGTATTCCTCTATATCATCAGTAGAGAAGGTTCTCTCTTTCTCGGGGATTATTTTTATGATTGTCTCAGTTCCAAAAGCCCATGTCTTTAAAACCTCCAGCGTAAAAGGGTGGAGGGTCTCGGAGACAAGGATTGTAGTGCTCTTCCGTTTAGAGGCCAACATAATAATCGCCGCTTCACTCGCTGCGGTGTGGCCGTCGTAGAGGGAGGCGTTGGCGACATCAAGTGAAGTGAGATTGCAAATCATGCTCTGGTACTCAAAGATTGCTTGGAGAAGTCCTTGGGAGATCTCCCCCTGGTAGGGGGTGTAGGCGGTGACAAATGCAGGTAGCGATGCAATGCTCTGCACAGCTGCCGGAATGATGCGCTCATAGGAGCCCATCCCAAGGAAGGAGACCTTGCGTTGGTTGAGATTAGCCAACTCTTTGAGGTGTTGGAACACCTCTTCCTCACTGAGACCAGCAGCAATAGGGAGCTCCCCTTTAAGGTGCAACTCTTTAGGTATCGAAGAAAACAGCTCTTCAATTGATGCAACACCAATTGCCTTGAGCATCTGTTCACGCTCATGGGCGGTGTGAGGTATATAAGGGGTCATGGAGCCTCCACTACTCTAATGTTTTGAGATACTCTCCGTAGGCCTCTCCATCTAAAAGTAGCTCGTAATCGTCGAGATAAAACTCCTTTAAGATGTAGAGATGGTTGGCGTAGCTATCTTCGTTAATCAAGTCGGGTGAACCGTCGAGCTCTTCATTGACCTCAGCCACGGTACCACTAATAGGGTTGTAGATGGCACTGGCTGCTTTGACCGACTCAACGTTGGCAATCTCCTCTTCAGCCGCGTAACTCTCCCCTACTGGAGGTAGCTCTACATAGACAATTTCACCCAAGGTGTCTTGGGCGTAATCGGTAATTCCCACATAGGCTAAGTCACCCTCTAGGCGCACCCACTCGTGCTCTTTCGTATACTTTAGATTACTAGGAATATTACTCATCACTCTCCTCCTGTTTGGCAACATACTCCAGTAAGAGGCTCAGGTCAAGTTCTGGATAGAGGAGAAATTTATCGAGCAGTGTTGCCACCCTTCCACGTGCTTGAGTAACAATCACTTGAGGGGTGACAGCGCGTGCTTTACTTGTCTCTCCCGCCTTAGCCCCTTTTGTGATGGTGGCAGCTTTAGTATTGGCTAACACCAATTTAATTATGGCAGCAATCTCCTTCATCTCTTCAGGACCCATCCCTAAGGTGGTGACCGCTGGAGTTCCAATACGGAGTCCGCTGGTGTACCAAGGACCGTTGGGATCAAAGGGGAGCGAGTTGCGGTTGAGTGTTATACCGCAATCCCTCAAAGCACCCTCGGCTTGGCGCCCATTGAGGCCAAAACTGCGTACATCGAGGAGCATCAGGTGGTTATCAGTACCACCGGTAGCGACACTAATCCCCTCATCAATACAAGCTTGGGCAAGGGCTTTGGCATTGACCACAATCTTTTGAGCGTAGGTCGCGAATGAGGGCTCTAGCGCTTCGGTATAGGCAATAGCTTTGGCCGCTAACATCTGGGGAAGGGGGCCTCCCAATACCATGGGGCACCCTTTATCGACCGCTTCAGCAAACTCCTTTTTACAGAGGACCATCCCCCCGCGGGGACCTCGCAAGGTCTTGTGGGTGGTGGTGGTCACCACATCGGCCCAAGCAACGGGGTCGTAGTTACCACGCATCACCTTTCCGGCCACAAGGCCGGCAAAGTGGGCCATATCGACCATAAAGACAGCCCCCACAGAGTGGGCAATTTCACTCATCCGCTTAAAATCGATTAGACGGGGATAGGCGCTGTAGCCAGCAAGCAGTATAAGAGGCTTAACCTCTTGGGCAATCTTCTCAATCTCTTCGTAATTGAGGAGTCCACTCTCTTTGTCAACACTGTAGGAGTAGGCATCAAACATCTGAGCCGAGATATTTTGGCGGTAGCCATGGGTCAAGTGTCCCCCTGAGTAGTAGTCTAAACCAAGCAGACGCTGATTCCCTAAGCGTCCCCTCAATACATCCCACTCCTCGCGAGAGAGGTTACTGACATTGGTCTCTTCCAACTCTTCTAGGGCAGGTGTCAAGACCCTAGTGTGCAATATGGCCCAGTAGGCCACTAAGTTGGCATCAGCGCCACTATGGGGTTGAACATAGGCGTGTTCTGCTCCAAACAATTTTTTAGCTTGAGTAACCGCAAACTCCTCAATCGCATCGACGTTGTCACACCCGGCATAGAAGCGGTGATAGGCAAACCCTTCGGCATACTTGTCGGTTAGGAGGTTCCCCATCGCCAATTGGACTGGAAGAGAACTGAAGTTCTCACTGGCTATCAACTTGAGGTGGCTACGCTGGTCGGCTAACTCTTGAACAATATGGGAGGCGACTAGGGGGCTCACTTGGGTTATTTGCTCAAGCGCTGCCAGATAGGCGATAAGACCACTATTGACCTTATCTAGGGGTGTTTTCTTAAGATAATCCTTTAAGGGTGAAGGGGTAGCCATTATTAAATCCTCCTAACGTCACAACATTTGGGGTATTGTGCCCTTTTACACACAATAATGTCAAGAAAATCGGTGCATTTGTTTTTAATCCATGCTATTGTTATCGAAATAACGAATAAAGATGGTTATAACTTTTAAAGGAGGGTTTATGTCGCAGGAACGAGAAAAATTGAGGAGTCGACTTGGGTTTATTTTTCTGGCGGCTGGATGTGCAATTGGGCTAGGTAATGTTTGGCGTTTCCCCTTTATAACAGGTAGGTATGGAGGG
The DNA here is from genome assembly GCA_012838895.1 of Spirochaetales bacterium. Lineage (GTDB taxonomy): Bacteria > Spirochaetota > Spirochaetia > Sphaerochaetales > Sphaerochaetaceae > DUOJ01. The sequence continues at coordinate 4,257 of DUOJ01000028.1, read as the reverse complement.
GCAGCGTTTGTTGTGATTTATATCATCTTCCTCCTAATCTTTGGATTACCAATTATGGTAATGGAGTTTGCAGTTGGTAGGGCGTCACAAAAGAACGTCGGCCTAGCTTTCAAAGAGTTGCAACCTAAAGGGACAAAGTGGAGTATCTATGGTCCCATTGCAATTGCTGGTAACTATGTGTTGATGATGTTCTACACCGTAATTAGTGGTTGGCTCATGTACTACTTCTTCTCAATGGCCAAAGGGAGTTTAACCAGTGTCCCCACCGAAGCGATTGGGGCCCACTTTGGAGCCCTCATTGAGAGTCCGGGGACAATGACCCTCTGGATGATAATTGCTGTCGTGATAGGGTTGGGCATTTGTGCTATGGGTCTCCAAAAAGGGGTTGAGAAGGTCACTAAGTATATGATGAGTGCCCTCTTAGTGGTAATGATCCTCTTAGTTATTAAATCTGTCACCCTCCCTGGAGCTGGTGAGGGGCTCAAGTTCTACCTATTGCCCGACTTTAAACGGTTAGCTGATGCAGGGGTGTGGTCCTCTATCTATGCCGCTATGGGGCAAGCCTTCTTCACCTTGAGTTTGGGAATTGGAAGTATGGCAATCTTTGGCTCTTACATTGGTAAAGATCGCTCTTTAACCGGTGAATCGGTCAACGTTATCCTTCTTGACACCTTTGTAGCGCTGATGAGTGGATTGATTATCTTCCCCGCAGCCTTCGCCTTCGGTGTACAGCCCGATGCTGGCCCCTCTTTGATTTTCATAACTCTCCCTAACATCTTCAACTCGATGGGTGGTGGGCGCCTCTGGGGTAGCCTCTTCTTTGTCTTTATGTGTTTTGCGGCCCTCTCAACCGTGGTAGCAGTCTTTGAGAATATCATCAGCTACTGGATTGATGTCCACAAATGGTCTAGGAGAAAGGCTGTTTTAGTCAACCTTGTAGCCATCATTCTCCTCGCCCTCCCCTGTGTCTTTGGATTTAATCTATGGGCAAAATTCCAACCCCTTGGGGCAGGGACCAACGTTCTCGACTTAGAGGACTTCATCGTCAGTAACCACCTCCTCCCACTCGGTTCACTTGTCTTCTTACTCTTTGCTACCAGTAAGAGAGGCTGGGGGTGGAAAAACTTCCTCGCTGAAGCTGATACCGGTAAAGGGATGAAGTTCCCCAAATGGTCACGAATCTATGTCTCCTATATTCTGCCAATACTAGTAATATTTGTCTTCATCATGGGATACATTGATTTCTTCTCTTAACAAGAGATATCTAAAGGGGGGGTGGGTCTATGCCACCCCCTTTCTGTCGTTTGAGTTGACAAAGGTGGTCCCTTTTCTTACACTTTCGAGGGTGTAACACCTAAAAAGACTATCTATGGAGGTTCTGTGGCTAAAGAAGAAGCAATCGAAGTTGAAGGAATCGTTAAAGAGGCCCTTCCAAACACTATGTTCCGCGTGGAACTGGCCAATGGGCACCTAATATTGGCCCACTTATCGGGTAAGATGCGCAAGCACTATATTCGAATTGTCCCGGGAGACACCGTCAGAGTGGCCCTCTCCCCTTATGATTTGACACGAGGTCGTATTATCTACCGCGAACGCTAACCGTTCTCCCCCGTTGTAAAATTACCCACACAGCACCGCTACCCCCCTCTACAGGCTGGGGGTTGCCGTATTCTCTAACTAGTGGGGAGTTATCGAGAACATCCTTAACCACATCTTTAATAACCCCTTTACCATCGACTGAGTGGAGTCCCCGTCCGTGGACTATCATCACTTTTTGGAGACTTTGGGCAACTGAGTCCTCTAGAAACTGTGTAATGATTTGGCGGGCCTCTTCACTGGTATAGCCGTGAAGATCTAACTTGGCTTGGGAGCGCATCCCCTTCAATTTACCCAAAGAGGAGCGTCCAGTGAGGTACCCACTATATTGAGGCGTCTCATTTTCGCGATGGAGACCCGCCTCTTTCTCCGCTATAACATGGGAAAAGCGGCTTTTTTTGGCCGCTTTTGTTTTCTCCCACTGCTCAAAGATCTCTTTAAAGTCCATCTAGACCTCACGCACATCTAAAATCTCCAAGACCATCGGCTTAATCAGGTCGACCGCTTTTTCCATCGAGATGCCCTGCATCTTAATCGTACAGATAGCATTGGTGGAATCGGTCCCCATGAAGGTCCCCATCGCAATAATGTCAATATTATTGCTCGCCAGTAGTGAGGTAATCGTAGCAATTGTCCCCGGCTTGTCTTCGACTAAGAAGCTGAGGCGCACCCCATAGTGGCGTGCTCCAAAGAGCTCAAGGAGGATCTTGAAAAGATCGCTCTTTGAGACAATTCCAATCAACTTCCCATTCTCCAAGACAGGGAGGCTCGAGAGGTCTTGGTCTACCATCAAGCGGGCCGCCTCTTCTACCGTGATGTTCTTGTCGATAGTGACCACATCTCGGGTCATCAATTTTTTCACTGTCAGCTGGCTCAACAAATAGGCCATCTCGTGAATCGAGAGGGTGCTGACGGGTGAAGGGGAGGCATAAAGGATATCTTTCTCGGTGATGATACCGACAAGCTTTTTATCTTTATCGAGTACTGGCAGGCGGTGCACCTTCTCCCTTTTCATCAGTGCCGAAGCCTCAGATACCGACATATCGGGACTGGCAGTCACCGGGTTTCTGGTCATTCGTCTCTCAATAATCATCTCAACCTCCACCAACATTGTACCCCAGCTAACGGGGGAATTCTATACCTTCTACTCGCCTAAATAGGCCGACTTAACTTTCTCGTTCTCCAATAAATTAGCACTTAAATCAGAGAGGACAATTACACCATTCTCCATCACATATCCCCGATTGGAGGCGTTGAGGGCGAGGCGTGCATTTTGCTCAACGAGGAAGACTGTCACCCCATCCTCTTCGTTAATAATCCTAATCTTCTCAAAGATATCTTGGATAATAAGGGGGGCTAAGCCTAACCCGGGCTCATCAAGGAGGAGCAGTCTAGGCGAGCCCATCAGAGCTCTGGCGATAGCCAACATCTGCTGCTCACCACCACTCAAAGAGCGGGTCTTTTGTTTGCGACGAGCCCCTAAGATGGGGAAGAAGTCGTACATCTCCTCTTTTTTACGGGCTATAAGCCCCTCATCACGCACTAAGAAAGCCCCCATATCGAGGTTCTCTTCAACACTCATATCGGCAAAAACGCGCCGTCCTTCAGGAACTAGGGCCACTCCCCGTCCCGCAATCTCATCGGTCCTCAAGAGTCCTTCGCGGTGCCCTTTGAAGATCCCCTTCTTCCCATTCTCATGGGCGCGGCGTGCTATAATATCATCCTCGTAACTAATCTCCCCACCAGTGAGGGGTTCTAGCCCCACAATCGCTTTAAGGAGGGTACTCTTACCCGCTCCGTTAGCGCCAATTAGACAAACGACCTCCCCCTGCTCAACATGGAGAGAGACTTCGTGGAGAGCTTCAATATTTCCGTATGAGACACTGATTGAGTCAACATTCAACATTTTTTTCATCATTCTTCCTTCCCAAGATAGGCCTCAATCACCTTATCGTCGTGGCGCACCTCATTAGGGGTTCCTTGAGCAATCTTCTCCCCATAGTTAAGGACAGTAATGGTGTCACAGATATTCATCACCAGTTTCATATCGTGTTCAATTAAAACAATGGTGACCCCCAAGTCGCGAATACGTCGAATTGTATCCATCAAACTGGTGGTCTCAAAGGGGTTCATCCCCGCTGCCGGCTCATCTAAGAAGAGGATTGAGGGGTTGGTTGCCAAGGCACGGGCAATCTCCAACTCCCGCTGGTGCCCATAGGGGAGGTTTTTAGCTAACTCATCTTGGAGGGGGTCGAGGGAGAAGAATTTGAGCCATTTGAGGGCAATCTCATACATCGCATCGTACTCACTGCCGGCCCAGATGAAACTCTTTATGGCGGCACCAAAGCGCCCCTTAGTGGGCCCTTTGCCTGTTTTGAAGTGGAGTCCCACCATAACATTTTCTAACACCGAGAGCTCTTTAAAGAGGCGGATATTTTGAAAAGTACGGGCAATTCCAAGGCGACAAATCTTATGGGCACTCACATTGGTGATATCCTTACCCTGAAAGATTACCTTCCCCGAAGTGGGGTTATCTAAACCACTAATATTATTAAACAGGGTTGTCTTACCGGCTCCGTTGGGACCAATAAGGCCGGTGATTAACCCCTCTCTAACTTCAAAATCAACATCACGGACAGCGACAACACCCCCAAAGGAGCG
>DUOJ01000027.1 GCA_012838895.1 Spirochaetales bacterium | reverse complement strand
AATTTAGCATAGTACTCAATCTTCGATTCTAAAGTTTGACTGTCCTTATTTTTTAGGCGAACCAGTTCACGGTATAGAACCGGAAACTTTACCCACCTAGTTCTAATGCCTGCTTTACAAGCGCTGGTTGCGATTGAGTTAGCCAGCCAGGTCTTACCAGTTCCCGGAGCTCCCCATATTACCAAGTTACGTTTCTCTCGGATAAAATGAAGGTTATTCAGTTCTTCAATGAGTTCCAGATCTAATTCCCTTTGCTCATAGCGCCAAAGGTCAGCCATATAGCTTGGGCTCCCCATACGAGAGCGTTTGATTAGTCGCTCTGCCAATGCCTCACTTTTCTGGACAGCCATCTCTTTTAACACCAAGGCGATTATTGCCACCATATCGTCTTTTGTTTTGTGTGACAGTTGTTCTTGTAAGCTTTCTCCAACATCAACCAATCCCATCGTAGCCAAGGAAGAGCAGATAATTTGAATATTTTCATTGTGTTTCATCATTCTGCCTCCCCTTGCGCGTGTGAGCAATAGAGAGAGTTTAGGTTCATTTGAACTTGTTTGCTCGATAAGTTTTCTAGCCTCTCAGCCTGAAGGTTTCCAGCAATTGTATTAAAACCTTTAGTGCTAAATATTGATGAAGAGAGTGCTATTCTAGCTGCTTCTTTCACAACCTCGGGATGGTAAGAAGAAAGCTTAGAAAGGACCGCAACTACTGTACGGTACCCTTGTACTTCAAACTCAAAGCGGTCCAACGCTCCATTACACCAGTCTACCATCTCGGCTCCGTAGGCTTTGGCTCTCTCAATGAAACCAGCTCGACTGTACCCCTTCTCCCCGGTGTTACCTCCGGGGAAATGTTCCTCCTTGCTCCTGCGCTGCCATTTATGTAGAGCTCTGTAATGTTCGGCTATTAGTGTTCTCTTTTCTGTGTAAATGGTTACCATTGTTTCTGTAGCTCTAACGATGACTGTTTGCTTGATATGTTCGACCGGTACGCTATAATAAGCACAGTCGAATTGGATATGGCTATCCCGACTGACTACTGCCTTCTTCTCCACATACGACTGGTACTCGCATAGGGGAAGGGGCAGTAGCATTTTTTGCTCCTCATCCATGAAAATTTGAAACCTAGATCCAGTTCGTTTGGAGTATGGGCGCTGGAGTACTGTTTTCATTTTTGCATGGAGTAGTCGGTTGAACTCGGCTAACGAGTGGCACCTAATCTGCGACAGGGGCCTAAGTAGATCATTTTCAACCAATTGGACAGTACGTTCTACGTGGGCTTTGTCTCGTGGCCGACGAGGGCGGGTTGGCTTTACAAACATGCCATAATGTTCAGCAAATTCTGCATACTGAGTATTGATAATTGCTTCCTCTGTGCCCCTGCGTGCTCGTGTAACTGCTGTGCGACAATTGTCGGGAACTATTATTGAGGGACAGCCTTCGAAGAAATTAAAGGCATTTCGGTGTCCGGCAAGCCAAGAATGCATCTTCTCATCTAGAAAGGCTTCAGCATAAAAGTAACCGCTGTAGGGAAGGGAGATAACCAAAATGTGTATAGGCACTCGCTCTTTGCTGTCAATGTCGATGATGTGAGCTTTCTCTCCAACCCAGTCAACCTGTCCTTCAATTCCCGGTTGATGATTTAAAGGTAAACTTAGCTGATTACTTCTTGCATACTCACTAACCAACTCGTTGAACCTAGTGATCTTGTAAGCATTCTTGCCACACGCTTTAGCTTGCCTAACATACTCTACCCACAACTCATTACGTGATTTCCCCTGTCGTTGCCGATTTAGGATTTTCTCACAGTCTGGTTGTAGGAATGATTGGTCTACGCTGTAACGATTGGTAAAGATGTTATCAGCTATTTGCTCATTACTCAGATTCTTGGGGACTTCTGCAATGTCTCCCCAAACACTTTCACAACGGCTGAGGACCCTGTCCACAGTCTTCCATTTGCATCCCAATAGATGGGCAATGGCATTTACACTTGCTCCTTGTTCTCTTAGTTGGAGAATCTTTCGATAATCTACCACAAGAGCACCTCCTAAAATGATTTTGTCTTACGACATAAAATTCATTTTATGAGATTGTACCCCTGAAAGGTATTCTTTTTTGCCCTCGGTCAGCTTCTCCCATCAATAGCGGTCACTTTCTCCCCTAACAGCGGTCACCTTGTGCCATTAGCCCCGTTGTATGCATAAAAGTCCGAATCAAAAATATCGAATTACTACCATAGGGAAAAAAGTAGTTGCTGATGAGATGAAAGATTCATGAGAGAACAAGCACTGAAGATAATGTTGGGTGGGGAAGCAGATAGTTTAAATTGAAACTGTAAACAAAGTAAAATATACTTTACTAAATTATGATTTAGTGATTAAATTGAAGTATGTTAAATAGAAAGTTTGTTGGTAGAGTTGAAGAGCTAAATTATCTGGAAGAGCTCTATAATTCCTCAAAATTCGAGTTCTGTATTTTATATGGAAGAAGGCGAATAGGAAAAACTTTATTAGTCTCTAAGTTTTGTGAGGGGAAAAAGTCTGTTTTCCATATGGGGAAAGTCGGGAGTGAAAAGAGAGAACTAGAGGCCCTTTCTCAAGTAATTAGTAATTCTCTGTTAGAAGGTTCAGCAGTTAACTTCGAAACCTTTGAAGCTGCTTTAAACTTCATGGCTAAATATGGCGAAGGGGAACGACTAGTTTTTGTTATAGATGAGTTTCCCTATTTTGCAAATAGTGTTGTGGGGGCAATGAGTGCCTTACAACACGCTATAGACCACCATTTATCTAAAACTCAATTGATGATTATCTTAACAGGGTCTTCTGTCTCATTTATGGAACAAGAAGTCTTAGGTAATAAGAGCCCCCTTTTTGGAAGAAAAACAGGGGTCCTTCATTTAAAACCGATGCCCCTCAACGAGAGCGCTATTTTATCTAATAGAGGTGCTGTTGAGAGTGTTGTTGTCCAAGCGATGACCGGAGGCGTTCCTCAATATATTGAATACTTTGGAGATAAAGAAATTCCTCTAATGGAGGCTATAGAGAACAATTGGTTTAATAAGGGGGGACTATTGTACCAAGAGCCCTCTTTTCTACTCTCTATGGAGACCCGTAATAGTGGTAATTACCTTCAAGTTCTAGAAGTTTTAGCTTCAGGTAAAAATACGTTAAATAAGATTGCTACTAAACTTAATTTACCAACTCCCAATATTTCAGCTACCTTGAACACCTTAGTCGATT
>DUOJ01000026.1 GCA_012838895.1 Spirochaetales bacterium | reverse complement strand
CGACTTCTACCGTGTGAAGGTAGCACTCTCCCACTGAGTTACGCGCCCTTATGGGGTGAACTATATTCCAATCTTTTAAATTAGTAAAGCTTAGAAGGGTGTGTTGTACTATCAGGTGATTGAGATTCACATTAATCTAATTTGTGATAGAAAAGGTATTGAGAGTTAATCTCATCAAGTCCCTTGCCGTTAGCCTTTGAAATTATTATTATCTAACAGACATATTGCTATTGCAACATGGCTTAAGCTTATGGAAAGATACTACCAATTACTACTTAATTCCCCCCTTTTTGCCTCTTTAACGGAAGAGGAGCTTGCCCATATCTTAGGGTGCTTAGGGGCAAAAGTTAAGAAATTTTCTTCTAATCAGATGATTATTAGGGAGGCAGAGCAGGTCGAACACGTTGGGGTTGTCCTTGATGGGGGTGTCCTAATTATAAGTGACGATGCTTTAGGAAACCGCTCATTGAATTTTAAACTGGGTCCGGGTGAACTATTTGGCCACGTTGCGGCGACTAAAGTTGCTGCAGTGAGCCCCGTCTCTGTTATGAGCCAAGATAACTCACATATCCTCTTCTTAAACTTTCAAAACCTAATTACCCCTTGTTGCAATGCTTGCCACTTCCACTCGAAAGTTATTGAGAACATGATGAACGTTTTGGCTAAACGGAACCTGATGATGAACCGAAAACTCTCAATTCTCTCAAAGAGGACTATCAGGGAGAAACTCTTAGCTTATCTGGCATGGCAGAGCTATGACAGCCAAAGTGAAGAGTTCACTATCCCCTTTAATCGTGATGAGCTGGCCGACTACCTGAGTGTCAACCGGAGCGCCCTCTCTAGGGAACTCTCCAAGATGATTGACGAAGGGTACTTCTCTAATGATCGTAGCTATTTTAAGCTCAATGGGAAAGCACTTGCTTAAACATATCAGATTCTAAGAGTCTTAAAGCGGCTGGATGCCACGAAGCTAGCATTCCGTAACGGTCACCTTCTCCCGTCTTTATTTGAATAGGGTCGTAGCCCCGAACAGTAATACTGATGAGTGGGTTGGGGTCGAAGGGGACAAAGAGGGTTATTACGGTATCAGTTCTGAAAGCTTGTCCCCCATCACTGTAGGTCCCTAGGTGGGTAGAGTGGTAGGTGATTAGAGCTAGGTAGAATAGATCATTTAGGGTAATCTCCTCCCCCTTACGGTGGTAAAACTCCCCCGTCTGTGTGATGAAGATTACTTTGCCATCGTAGGGGAGTTGTTGCTCTCCATATTGACTCTGCTTCCCTACCACCTCTTGCAAGAAGGGGAGGTAGGCTTCTAATAGAGATTGTTCTTCACCACTACCGTATCGGATAAACTGGAGTCCCCCATCAGTGAGGGTCTCACTAAAGAGGGCGCTCCTAACCTCATCTTCAATTTTAATTGTATAGATTGCCTTGTTGTCGTAGAGGTTGAAGTAGTAGAGACGTCCATCAATTAGGAGAAGTGAATCAGCAAGGTCGTCTGAGATTCTCCTCTTAGCAGTTCCATCTAAGCAGGAGATGCAAAGCCCCCCCTCAGTTGAGGCAGTTACTAGGCAGTACCCTTCACGTCCATACGATCTGATACCAGAGAGCACCTCTTTAATCTCGCCCGAGGTGTAAGACTGACGCTTTAGACTCTCTTCTTCTAAGAAGAGGAGCCCTTCTCTGCCAAAGGTGGCTGTCTCATAGGAGCCACCGGTGAGACTCTTCACAACTTTCATCTCAGCGCGGTCAATTAGTTCAAGATTTCCGTTAAAGAGGGTGTAGAAGTAGTGGTTATCGAGGGAGAGGAGCTCGCCAACTCCCTTAATAAGGAGCTCTTCCCCCGCACCACTCAAACAGTAGAGGTCACCCTCAAGGTTTGAGTAGAAGAGAGCCTCTCCAAAGATATGGGCGCGTGTTACCAAAGCCTCTGAGATGGGCTCTTTATAGTACTCTTCTAAATCAATAAGGAGGAGTTGATTCTCCTCTAAACCAATTATGTTAGATTCCCAAAAGCCGAGAAGCTGTCCATTAAAATCGAGAAGGAGGTCGTTATCGTAGATTAATGAACCTCGCTGAGATGTATGAAGGCGTTGCAGATAGCCGTAGGTTGAACCATCATCAAACTCCATCTGATTGATAAAATAGAGACACCCTTCTCGCTCTAGAAGGTAGCCTCCATTGACTAAGTTCGAGGGGGCATTGCCCCTGACAGAGGAGTCCACATCGATCAACTCTTCGTTAACCCTCTCTTGTAGGTAGAGGGCCATCTCGCCATCGATTATCACTTGGTCGGTAATACAGCTGGTTAGAAGAAGGGGCATTAAAATAAACAGCACCACTCTTTTTAATCTATTCATCGTAATTAGACTTTAGCTACTAGCGACCTCTAGGTCAAGAAAAGAGTTTTATTTAACCAATTTTTGCGATGAAGTTGGTAAGATTTTCAATTACGACCTCTTTGCTGCTATTACGCTTTGGAATTTTAGAGACCATATTGGTGATAAAACTCTCCATCGCCTTCACCATGTCGTACTGCTCTGAAACAAAAATGAGACGGGGGGTGGTGTGTTTAAAAACAACCATGCTTTTATCTTTAACAACAAAGAGTTGAACACTTTGGACGATATGTTTACGAGGGATGAGGAGTACTTCAAAGTTATCCCACTTTTGCATCTCTGAAATTAGATTCTTTAAGTGTGCTTTATACTCCTCAGGGGTATAGAAGAAAGTGCGCCCACTTAGCAGTTCAGGGATGAGAGCTGGGACAATCCCTTTACGTACATCAGTGATGCGAGGCAAGCTCATCACCAATTGGAAAGTCTTTGAACTGATTCCCTCTCTTAGATCCTCTCTTTTGTTGTCATTATAGGCAATAATCTCCTCAGCCTTTGTAGGGCTAATCCCTCCCCTTAAAAGAAATGATTTTAAAAGGGAGTTATCCATCCCACTCAATGGGTCGCTTTGCAAAGTGAGGAAATCGCCATCATGGTTATTAAATATAGAGATATCATGCACTGAATATTCATCGATAATTTTATCGGTGTAGACTTTAATTAGAGGGTCACACTTATTCTTCATCAATTGGAATGAGGCTTCAATTTTCTTTAATTGCTCTGGCTCTGTGACGTAGTCGTAGGTGAAGTTCTCATCGATCTCGCCCCTCACTGCGTTCCCTCTAATACTGGCCACTCCTTCAAGGGTGAAAGAGGTGTTGTAGAACATATCGTCCCTTCTCGCGGGATAGTAATAGCTCTTAACCGATCCGGTTAAATAGAGGGGAAGCCACTTTTCAATCGCTAAGATAAGCTCTTTTTGTTGTCGCTCTAGAGTGTGGATTATCTCAATCTGGATCCCGTTTTTAATACTCGACATCAACAAATAGGACCAGGTATTGGCAAATTCTGGGTCTTCCCCAATCCAATCCATCGGCTCATCGCTAAAGAGAAAGCAACGCTTACCACTATTCTCTTTACGAGTCGCTTGAAGTAGTAGTTTTATAGCAGCTGCTCTAAGCCCCTCTTTACCAACAAAGGTCTCACAGTAAGTCTCCCTTCCTTTAGGCTCTGTCGGGAGGGGCCGTGCCTCAAGTTTTGGGTAATAGTTGGCTGTGTTACCAATTTTATTGATTAATTGTGTGAGTGATTCGGGGTCAATATAGGGCTCATTGAGTAACCATCGGGTAAGAAATTTTACCATATCACCCTTACTTACCCCCTTATCTTCTAAATGGCGCCCCATCAACTCTAAAATGGCCACTTTTTGAAAGTCTTCTTGAATACGCTCAGCAAAGAAGCGGGCTATCTTGGCGATATAGGGGGAGGAGGTCCCCACTTTACGCTCTCCTGTCCGCCACCGGCTAATCAAAGAAGGGTCTACATCGAGAGTCTCTGCTAATTCGAAATTTGTGGTGTGAACCATTTTCATCAGTAGGTTAATCTTTTCGCTAAAATCCATAACTAGGGGTTGTCCTTGCAGAAATCAAATAAGAATGGTTGATTATAACAAAGTTAGGAAGATAATTCTACTACCACAACAAGTTAGCATATGATAGGGTGGGGTATGAGCCTACCTTGGTTGTTGAGAAAAGAGAATATTGCCCATATTGAAGGGGGCAATTTGTTAATTGGAGACCGTCGCAAATACCCCTTTGAGCGCACTTTTATCACTTGTAAAAATGTGGAAGAGATTGCAGCGGCCCTTAAGGAGATGGTGACGCAAGGGGGTGGTCCTTTACAAGTTGCCCTCACCACCCTCCGCCTCATTGCAGATTCTCCTATGGAAGAGATTAAGAGGAGTGCCCAACTTCTTTCTCTAGCGCGCCCCACCAACACCACCATGCGACGCACACTCTCAGCAATCGTTGAAGAGATTGAAAAATCTCCTCCCCAGGAGAGGAGTAACCATCTACTTAGGTTAATTGATACAATAGAGACGGCATACGACCAAGATTATCAAGCAATGGGGAGCTTGGGGGCTTCACTCCTTAAAGATGGCGATGTTGTTCTTACCACCTGTTTTGCTGAACACTCCTTCATCCTCTCCCTTATGAAGGCCCAAGAGGGGGGAAAGAGGGTTAAGGTACTCGTTCCTGAAACGCGCCCCTACCTCCAAGGTTCGCGCCTCACCGCCCCCTCTTTAGAAGAGATAGGAATAGAGGCTGAGATTATTACAGACGCCATGGGGGCCCACTTCATGGCTAGTGGCGAGGTGCGTCACTACATGACAGCCTGTGATGTGGTGGCAATGGATGGAACTGCAGCTAATAAGGTAGGGACCCTCTCCAACGCTATAGCAGCTGCCTACTACAATATTCCCTACACTATCTTTGCCCTCTCCCCCGATACCACCCTTCAAAGGGGCGAAGAGATTATCTTAGAAGAGAGGGATGGAAGTGAGCTCCTCAGTGTCCGCGGGGTGGCGACAACCCTTCCCACCCTTAAGGGGCGCTACCCCTCTTTTGATAAAATAGACGCTTCACTTATAACCAACATTGTCACCCCAAGGGGGATTTTTGCCCCCTCTGAGGTGGGGGAGGCTTACCCATGATAAAAGGTTTGATTGGAGGAACAGGGTGTCGCTCTCTCTTTGAGGATGAGCGTCAAGAGGTCCAAGTAGCCACCCCCTATGGGACAGTGACCCTCTATGAGGTGAGAGAAGGGGGTTATCTTCTTCTGCGTCACGGTGAGGACCACTCACTCCCTCCCCACAAGATAAACTACCGGGCTAACATCTGGGCCCTCCATGAGGTGGGGGTAGAGTCCCTTCTCGCCATCTACGCTGTTGGCTCAATTAGTGACCACCTTAAGGTGGGAGAGGCGACCTTAGTGGAGCAGTTCATCGACTTCAGTGGAGGAGGGCGCCCCTCAACCTTCTTCGACGATGAGGCGAAACATATCACCCTTGATGTACCCTACAGCCGCCCCTATAACAAAGCACTCTTGGCCAAAGCTAAAGAGGAGGGGATTCACCTAAAAGAGGGGGGTGTCTATCTCTGTACCAATGGGCCCCGCCTAGAAACACCAGCTGAGATTGAGATGTTTCGTCGTCTTGGAGGGGATTATGTGGGGATGACGGGAGCGACTGAAACTATCTTAGCTAACGAGCTCTCAATCCCCTTCTCAGCCATCGCCTACTCAATTAACTGGGCCGCCGGAGTAAAGAAGGAGCTCACCTTCCTCCCCAAAGAGGAGAGGGAGCCCCTCATCAAGAGTTTAGCCCACCTATTCGTTGTAACGGAATTTATGGCATGTAGTTAGAATCTCAACTCTATCTTGCTTACCCTAAATTCTGTTATCTAATCGCAATCTAAATGCTAGTTATATTTAGAGTTGGAGTTACTCTAGAGGAACTCTTTTTGAACCTGTCGGAATTCCCGACAAGTTAAATGTGAATCCAACTCGCCCTCTGAATAAGTATTTCTAATATGCTCACAATATTTGTCCTTGATGACTGGAATGACTCAGCCATTTATTTCTACCTTGAAGATCATTAGGCTAGTATCTGAGAGAGAATCATCTTCTGAAACTTTATCAATCGAATCACTTCTTATTTGTAAGCTAGTATTAAGTTTTTGACCATGCTTGGGGAAGGAGACGTCCCTTCTAGACATTCTCCCCGTGGGGGGGGTATCTAATCTGACAACTTCCTCATCTGGAATCCAAAAGTGGTTCCAAAAAACCATCGCTATCGTCACTAACAAATAGTGTGTTTTGACGTAGCCATATTTTTGCAATCTCTTTTTGAGTGATAACCATACTGTTACTCTCTAGTAGGGAGTATTTTGTCAGTGCTTGCATAAAACCAGTTACTTCTGCTCCGCTCATCCCTTCAGAAAGTTATAGTTACACCCTTAATATCTATATCGTAGCTAGCCAGTTTTTCAGTACAGAATCGTTTAATAATTTGATTTCTCTGCTCAAATGTTGGCAACTCCAATAAAATCGAAGAATTAAACCGCCTCCAGATTGCTGGATCCAAAAGGTGGTGGCGGCTACAAGGAAAACATTGGCTGGCATTCCATCCATATTTTGAAGAAGGGTGGTGACAACACGCTTAAGCTCTTCTAGGTCGTTAGAATCATCCCTTTTTTTGCAATAGCATCAAACTCGTCCAAAAACAACATAATCCGTTTGTCCTTAACGACACTTTTGGACAGCCACTACAAGTAGCACTGACTGTCCAACTTAAACGCCTCTAATATTGAAGCCCACCTATTCGTTGTAACGGATAGTTTCCCAGAGGGTGTTGTAGAGGGTTAGATTCTCCCCTAAGTCTCTCTTTAACTCGTAGTTCTCTAAATCTTCAACATGGTAGAAAGGTTCTGTTGTCATATAGGGAGCTGCCGCTGTATTGACCGAAGAGGGGAAATGGAAGCGGTCGAGAAACTGGGCATAAACTTCAGGGGTGTGGATGAAGTTTATAAACAAATGGGCTGCCTCTGTGTTGTTGGCCCCCTTGGGGATAACCATCGAATCGAGGTACATTGGCCCTCCACTGGGGGGGAGGAAGAAGTCAACATTCTCCCACAGCTCTGTGTCGAGCTCTTCGTAAATCGCCTCAGCATAGCCTTGGACAACTAAGAACTCTCCACTAGCAAAAGCTTTGGCAAACCCCTCAGCATCAAACTTGACTAGATTGGGTTTCCACTCTTGATTGATGAGTCTCTTAGCCTCTTCTAGCTCTTTTTTATCAACTGAGTTGACCGAGTACCCTAGATAGGCTAAAGCATCCCCAATTACCTCTCTAAGGTCATCGAGCATGCTCATCCGGTTGGCTAATTTCTTTGTTGAGAAGATTGACCAGTCTCGAGGGTAATCACTTACACGCTTACGGTTAACAGCAATGCCGGCTGCCCCCATATAGTAGGGGACCGACCACTCCATGGTGGGGTCGTAGGTCGCCTTCTCTAAGACAAGGGGAGAGATATAGGTGAGGTTGGGGATCTTCTCATGGTCGATAGGTAATACCATCTTCTCATGAATCATGATTTCAACATAGTCTTGGGAGGGGAAGACTAGGTCATACCCCTTAGCTCCCGCCTTCAGCTTGGCAAACATATCTTCGTTGGAAGCAAAGTAGTCGATTACAACCTTTATCCCATAGGTCTCCTCAAATTGCTCAATGAGTGCCTCGGGGGTGTAGTAGGTCCAGTTGTAGAGGTGGAGAACTTTCTCCTCTTTAGGGCAACTGGTGAGTAGGAAAGTGATTCCTACCAATAATAAAAGAGATAATTTTCGCATATTATCCTCATAGATGATGTGGGTGGATAAAGGGACCTAGGGTCTCTTTTAACTCGAAGCGGCGATTGTCTTCAAAAATCTCCTAAAGGTGAGGGCTATCACCATAATCCCCAACACCAGGACCAGTGAGAGGGCATTAACGACAGGTGAAACCCCGTAACGAATCATCGAATAGACGTAGAGGGGGAGGGTGGTTGACCCTGGCCCCGCGACAAAGAAGGTGATAACAAAGTCCTCTAAGCTCATTGTAATCGCCATCAACATACTAGAGAGGAGGGCGGGGGCAATGGAGGGGATAACCACCTTGGTGAGCGATTGGCGTTCAGTAGCCCCCAAGTCACGGGCTGCCTCAATAATAGAGAAGTCAAACTCATCGAGGCGTGCTGAGACTAAAAGGAGGACAAAGGGGAGGTTGAACGTAGTGTGGGCGACAAAGATTGAGAACATCCCGAGGGGAATCTTAACGGCTGAGAAGAAGATCAACATCGAAATACCGATAATCACCTCGGGTAGAACCATCGGTAAAAAGCTGATTACTTGGATGTAGGAGCGAGATTTAAAGCGGTACCACTTAATCCCTATTGCAGCTAAAGAGCCCAAAATAGTAGCGACTACACTACTGGTTATGGCTATTATAAAGCTGTTGAGGAAAGCTCTCCACAACTGGCGCGACTCAAAGAAGAGTTTATAGTACCACTGGAGAGAGAAGCCGGTCCAGCGCATCCCCTTAGAGGCGTTAAACGAGTAGGTTATTACAACAAAGAGGGGCATAAAGAGGAAGAGGATAACCAAGACCAAAACAATATTTGAAAATCCAAAGCGGCGGTGGTCACGAAAGACCTGTTGCCGGGGAGGACGGTAGACTCCAACCGTTTCTTTGGGTAGTTCCACCAAGGTTGTGGGTTTAAGTTTGGGGCGTTTCTTGCTCATTTTACCACCCCCTTAGCCTTATCTTGCATTCCACTCACTAAAATCCAAATCACCCCTAAGGTACTCAAGAGGGTAATTATGAGGGAGAAAGCCGAAGCTAAGGGCCAGTTACGAGTCTTTGTTACCTGGTCCACTATAATATTCCCAATCATGTAGGAGTCTTTGCCTCCCACCAAGAGGGGGGTGGTGTAGGCTCCAAAGATGGGGATAAAAGTAAAGATAAGGGCGGTAATAATTCCACTTCTAATCGATGGAAGGAGCACTTTAAAGATAGCTTTGCGTTTAGTGGCCCCTAGGTCTCGAGCAGCTTCAAGGAGCTGAAAATCAAACTTATCGATGGTGGTGAAGAGGGGCAAAATAGCAAAGGGGATGTTGATATAGACCAATACCGTAATGACAGCCTGCTGGTTGTAGATTAGCGAGAGGCTCTCCTTAATTATCCCCAACGAGAGTAACAGCTCGTTGATAAACCCTTCACTTGAGAGAATGGCGATCCATGCGTAGATTCTAATTAAGGAGTTGGTCCAGAAGGGGACAATGATTAGAGCCAACCAGAAAATCTGGTGGCGACTCCTTGCCATGGCGTAACCGCAGGGGAGGGCTAGTAGCAGGGTAATAGCGGTAGCCACGACCGAGACCCAGAGGGTGCGCCACAACACCTTCAAAAAGGCTGGGTTGAACATCTCTTGGTAAGCTTTAAGGGTGAACTGCCACTCAACGCCACCGTAGAGCCCCTTCTTGAGGAAGCTGTAGATAACAATAATTGAGATGGGGATTAGGAAGAAGATGGTGAGCCACAAACCCATGGGAGCTGAGTAGATGATCCCTAGTTGCCTCTCCCTCTTCATGAGTCAACCACCTCTACGATGTAGCCATCTTCGGCACTCCAAGAGACATAGACTTGCTCTTTCCACTCAATTTCGGGCCCCTCATCCATATAGTTGGCGTGTTGTTGAATCACTTTCATAATGGTCCCATTGTCGAGAAGGACATAATATTTTGATTGAAAACCGCTATAGATTGGCTCTTCAATAATCCCCCTAAAGAGGTTGATATCTTTACTGACATGGGTTGGCTTGTCGGTCGTAATCTTCATCTTCTCGGGGCGCACTGTGAAAGAGACGTGTTGTCCCACAGGGAGATTGTCGTAGTCGGTCACCAAAATCTCACTCTCCAACTCCTCGATGTAGAGGGTTGTGAGGAAATAGTCGTGGAGGGGGACACACTTACGCACCACAGCTGGAAAGAGGTTGGTCTCCCCAATAAAGCGGGCGACAAAGTCGGTCGCCGGGTTTTCGTAGATCTCAAAAGGCTCCCCAATTTGGAGCACCTTGCCGTGGTTCATAACGGCAATGCGGTCACTTACTGAGAGGGCTTCACTCTGGTCGTGGGTGACGTAGATAAAGGTGACCCCAATCTGGTCGTGTAGATGGTCGAGTTCAACCAACAAGTTTTGACGCAACTTAGCATCTAAGGCTGAAAGGGGCTCATCAAGGAGCAAAACATTGGGCTCATTTATTAGAGCTCTAGCAATCGCCACCCTTTGGCGCTGACCACCACTCAACATAGAGGGCTTTTTAGTCTCATGCCCCTCAAGCTGAACTAGGTGGAGGTACTCTTGTACTTTGGCATCAAGCTCCTTCTCACCTATTTTTTTGAGTCTCAATGGGAATGCAATATTCTCGTAAGTACTCAAGTGGGGGAAAAGGGCATAACTTTGAAAGACAGTATTTACAGGTCTCTTCTCTGGGGGTAAGTGGAGGATGTTTTTGCCGTCTAACAGCACTGACCCCGAGTCGGGGTTATCAAAACCGGCAATAATTCTTAAGAGAGTGGTTTTACCACATCCGGAAGGACCAAGAAGGGAGAAGAACTCACCCCTCTTAATTTCAATACTAACATCATCAAGTGCCTTAAAGTCCCCAAAGGCTCTCGAAACGTTCTCAACTTTGACATCGAAACCTTTCAATCTCTTTCCGTCTCCTCCTAGCACGCTAACCTATATGGTATTTAGGGTGATGTGTCAATAGAGAAAAAGAAACTAATATTTTGTTTCTCTAACTAATTGTAGGAGCGAGAGATGCTGATAGAGTTTCTGTAGTAGATTTAACACAGATTTAGGAGAGATATTAGCTGGAATTTAGTCAAAATAAAGTTCCAAAAGTTTATAAATCTAACATGTTTATTAAAAAGAAAGAGGATTAAAAAAAGGAAAATTTTTGGAGAAGAGTAATAAAAGTGGAGAACAGTCGCACTGGGAAGAGGTGAGTTCTTCAAGGTTTGAACGCCTAGTCTATCGAGCCTTTAGTGAATCTCTAATCTCAAACTCAAAAGCAACTGCTCTCTTAAATCTCCCTCTCAAAGATGAGCGAAGACTCGTCCTTTAGCACACTAATTGTTTACTATCCCCATATGGGGTAGACTTGTAGCCAATAATCTTAAAGGGGTACTGTATGAAAGTAACACTAAAGAAGATTGATCAACTTAAGTTTGAACCACTCCATGAGAGTCTAACTGAGGTCTATGATGGAGCCGTTTACGAAGCAAGGATTGCAAGAGCCGTTAAGTTGGCTAAAGGGGAGGGGTTTACCCACCTAGCGGTCTATGCTGACCGGGAGCACTTTGCCAATCTCCACTACTTTACCGGGTTTGACCCCAGGTTTGAAGAGGCACTTCTAATTATAAGTGAGGGAAAGAAACCTCTTCTCCTAGTTGGTAATGAGGGGTTTGCCTATTGCAAAGTGATCCCCTTTGAGATCGATATTATGCTCTACTACAACTTTAACTTAGCGGGGATGCCCCGTTTTAAAGAGACAATTGACTCCCTCTGTGAAGCCTATGATAAAGCAGGTATCACTAAAGGGAGTAAGATAGGCCTGGTCGGGTGGAAGTTCTATGGTGACTCTTCAGACCTTGAAGGGCGCTACACCTTTGATTTACCCCACTATATTGTGGAATCGCTCAAAAAGAGGGTGGGTGAGGGGAATTTAGAGAACACCGCCCACCTTCTAAGTAGTGCTAGTAAAGGGATGAGAGCCTCTCTAGAAGCCGTTGAGTTGGCCAACTTAGAGGTTGCTGGAACGATGACCAGCCGGGGTGTTTATAACTTAATGGGCAACTTAAAGCCCGGAATGAGGGAAATTGAAGCGGGTTCCTTTCTCCTTTTAAATGGGAATCCTTTGGTAGCCCACCCCAATGTCAACTTCACCCTGCCCGGCATACGCCAAGGGTTAGCTAGTCCTAAAGAGAATAAATTGGAGTATGGCTCGGTTTGGAATGTGGGCTTGGGCTATAGGGGGGCGATGGTTGCCCGTACCGGCGTCTACTCAGGTAGCGAAGCTGATGTGAAGGGGGCATACAAAACTGTCTGGCAGAGGGCCTACGTCCCCTACTTCAAGATTATGGTGGTGTGGTACGAGTCTGTCTATATTGGAGCTACTGGCAAAGAGGTGGTGGAGCGGATACAAAAGGAGGTTCCCGAGTACAAAGACCTAGGTATTGCTCTCAACTTTGGACACTTAACCCACACTGAGGAGTGGACTGATGGACTCTTTACCCTCGATAAAGAGATCCCTTTGCGTTCAGGGATGGCCATTCAGTGTGACGTAATCTCTAACCCCCCAGGGCTCCCTGGAGTCCACATTGAGGATGGGTTAGCTTTAGCTGACAAAGCTCTCCGTGATGAGATTAAGGCTAAATTTCCCGCCTCGTGGCAGCGCATTGAGCGACGCCAGAAGATGATGCGAGAGGTGCTTGGAATTAAAATCAGTGATGATATCCTCCCCTTCTCCGATATCCAGGGGGTGTTTCACCCTTGGGCCGCCGATTTAGAGACAATTATGGTTGTAGAACAGGGGACACCCACATAAAAAAAACGGTTGAGTTTACGGTGAATTGCGTTACTATGGTGAGAGAGGATAAGTCAGGCATCTTGGATGCTAAGTGAACCCAACCAAACCAAATTAACCCAAAAGATGCCTATTCTCACCTTGGAGGAGATGATGTCTATAGTTGGCAGAAGCTTAAATCGTGTCGATGCCAGTGATAAAGTGACTGGCAAGGCAAAGTATACAGGCGACTTGGTTACTCCCAACACCCTAGTTGCTAAAGTACTTCACAGTACCATCGCCAATGGAGTTGTGAAGTCATTCAATCTTGATGAGGCTTGGAAGGTGGCGGGGGTGGTCGATATTGTGACCTGTTTTGATGTCCCCGATATTGCTTTTCCAACCGCTGGCCACCCGTGGTCAACCGTTGAGGCCTACCAAGATATTGCCGATCGCAAGCTCTTAAATACCCGAGTGCGCCTCTACGGAGACGACATTGCCGCCGTTATTGCCGAAACTGAGATAGCTGCCCAAAGGGCCCTTAAAAAGATAGAGGTGACCTACGAAGAGTACAAACCTCTGTTGACAATTGAAGAGGCCCTAGCTAATACCGAAATCCCTATCCATGACGAGTTCCCCACCAATATTGTGAAGAGCCACAAGTATGAAATTGGAAACTTTGAAGAGGCTATTAAAGCCCCCAATCTGATTAAAGTAGAGGGGGAGTATGAGACACCGATAGTGAAACACTGCCACATCGAACCAGCCATCTCTTTCGCTTATGAAGAGGCGGGTAAGATTGTGGTGGTGAGCTCCACCCAAATCCCCCATATTGTCCGGCGGGTGTGTAGCCAGGCGTTGGGGCTCCCTATTGGTAAAATTAGGATTATTAAACCCTACATTGGTGGTGGCTTTGGTAACCGCCAAGATGCCCTAACTGAGCCTCTCAACGCCTATCTTACTACCCGAGTTAGGGGACGCCCCGTAAAACTGGAGTATACCCGAGAGGAGACCTTTGCCTTTACCCGAGTGCGCCACGCAATGCACTTTAAGATCACCTCCTACCTCAATAGGGAGGGAGACTTTGTGGCCCGTTCAGTTAAAGCCTACTCTAATCAAGGAGGCTACGCCTCCCACGCCCATGCTCTGGTGGCTAACGCCATTAACGCCTTTAGGATGATGTACCCTGTGGGGGCCATTAAAGGAGAGGCTTATACTGTCTATACCAACTTGGCTACCGCTGGTGCGATGCGCGCCTACGGGATTCCTCAAATCTCCTTTGCACTCGAGTCCCATATCGACGATATTGCCAAAGTAACAGGGCTAGATCCGATAGCAATTCGCAAAAGAAATATGATGAAGCTGGGGTATGTCGATCCCATCACCACCATCACTTGCCACTCAACAGGCTTAGAGGAGTGTATAGAGCGGGGAGAGAAGTACCTCAACTATAGTGAGAAGAGGGAAAAATATTCCAAACAGAGTGGTGCTATTAGGCGCGGGGTGGGGATGTCTATCTTCTGCTACAAGTCGTGTGTCTACCCCATAAACCTCGAAACGAGTGCCTGCCGTTTAGTTTTGAACCAAGATGGCTCAGCTCAATTGCAGATGGGAGCCACCGAGATAGGGCAGGGGGCCGATACCGTCTTTACAATGATGGCAGCTGAAACTTTAGGATTCACCATCGATAAGATCCACCTCATAAGTAGGCAAGATACCGATGTGACCCCCTACGACTCGGGAGCTTACGGCTCAAGACAAACCTATGTGGGGGGGATGTCGGTTAAGAAGACCGCTGAGAAGTTTAAAGCAGAGATTTTAAAGTTTGCCGGTAAGCTGCTTAAGAGAGACCCTTGGGATTTAGACATTGTTGAAAACCAAGTAGTGCGTAAGAACAAAAAAGAGCCCCTCATCAGCGTGGCTGATGTGGCAATTGAGGCGTGTTACAGCCTCAAAGAATCGATCCACATCGCAGCTGAGGAGACCCACCACTGCAGTGATAACACCTACGCCTTTGGGGTCTGTTTTGTAGAAATTGAGGTTGATATCCCCCTTTGCCAAATCAAGGTGGTCGATATTATAAATGTTCACGACTCGGGGAAGATAATAAATCTCCAAACCGCTACCGGACAGGTCCATGGTGGGATGAGTATGGGACTCGGATATGGCTTAACCGAATACCTAAAATTTGACCCCAAAACGGGGAGGATGCTCAACGATAACCTTCTCGACTACAAATTGATGACGGCCATCGACACCCCTGAGCTCCATGCCGACTTTGTGATGCCCTACGACCCCACCGGTCCTTATGGTAATAAAGCGTTGGGCGAGCCCCCTACCATTCCAGTTGCCCCTGCTCTGCGTAACGCCCTGTTGAATGCTACCGGGGTCGCGGTCAACTCTAACCCCTTGAACCCTCAAAAGCTGTTCTACGCTTTTAAAGAGGCAAACTTAATTTAGGAGAGTGGAGAATATGTACGACTTTAATGCACTGTATGAGGCAAATACACTACAAGAGGCACTCGAATTAAAAGCTACCTACCCCCATGCTCTCCTACTCGCAGGAGGGAGCGATATTTTAATTAAATTGCGCGATGGAAAATATACCGGGTGTGATTTAATCTCTATCTATACTCTCGATGAGTTGAGAGGGGTTGAATTGCTTGACGATGGAACCATTGTCATCAAGCCCCTCACCAGTTTTACCGATGTTGCCCAAAACCCCATTTTACTCAAATATGTTCCAACCCTCTGTGAGGCAGTGGAGCAAATAGGGGCACCCCAGGTGCGCAATATTGGAACCATCGGGGGAAACATCTGTAACGGGGTCACCAGTGCTGACTCGGCCACTACGCTGAAAGCTTACGACGCCATGTTGGTAATTGAGAGCCAAAAGGGGAAGCGGATTTTGCCCTACCTAGAGTTCAACTTGGGACCCGGTAAGGTTGACCTGAAAGAGGATGAGATCTTAACGGCAATCACCATCTCAAAAGAGAGTTATAACGCTACATATGGCCACTACATTAAATATGCAAAGCGTAAAGCGATGGATATTGCTACCTTAGGGTGTTCCGTTAACGTAACTTTAAGTGGTGATAAATCAAAAATAGAGCGCCTTAGGATTGCTTTTGGGGTGGCCGCCCCTATCCCCGTTCGGGGGATTAACACCGAAAAAGAGACCCAAGGTCACCCGGTCAATGCAGAGTTGCTCAATCTAATCAGAGAGAGGGTTTTAGACGATGTCACCCCTAGGGACAGCTGGCGCGCCTCTAAAGAGTTTAGGCTCCACCTAATTCAAGAGTTGGCCGTTAGAGCTACCCGAGAGGCAATTATAAAAGGAGGAGGGTCCATCGATGACTAAGAAGAGTATTAAGTGTAGAGTGAACGGGGTGAATCGCGAATACTTTGTCGATGTGCGCTCCTCTTTAATGGACCTTTTGAGGGGTCCCGCTGGCCTCGATAGCATCAAACATGGCTGTGATGTAGGGGAGTGTGGAGCTTGCACTGTCTTAATCAATGGGCGCCCCTTTAACTCGTGTATCTACCTCGCTGTTTGGGCTGAAGGGAAGGAGATAGTGACCCTTGAAGGGGTGACGAATCCCGACGGTTCCCTCTCTGATATCCAGCAAGCCTTTGTCGATGAGGGGGCTGTACAGTGCGGAATTTGTACCCCAGGGTTCATCATGGCTTCAATTCCGATTATAAACCAAGAGACCCCTTCAACACGTGAAGAGATTAGAAGACAGATTTCGGGAAACCTTTGCCGTTGCACCGGCTATCAGAAGATAGTCGATGCCATTGAGAAGACTCAAAAGAAGAGGATAGCCGAGAAGAAGAAGGGCTAAACCTCGTAGGTTGTAGAGGCTACATCGCCCCCTTCTCCCGTCCAGTTGGTGTGGAAAAACTGACCCGCTGGGCGGTCGGTACGCTCGTAGGTGTGGGCTCCAAAGTAGTCGCGCTGAGCCTGAATTAAATTGGCTGGAAGGGTCGCACTCCGGTAGCCGTCGTAGAAGGCGAGGGCCGCTGAGATTGCCGGCATCGGAATACCGGCAGCGACTGCTCGCCCTACGGTTCTCCGCCAGCCTCCTTGGCTCTCTTTGAGGGCTGAAGCAAAGAAATCATCTAGTAAGAGGTTTTTGAGGCCACTGTTAGCCTCATAAGCCTCTTTTATTTTCTCTAAGAAGACACTACGAATAATACACCCTTCACGCCACATCTGGGCAATAGAGCCGTAGTTGAGGTGCCAGTTGTACTCTTGAGCAGCTTCGCGTAACAACATATAACCTTGAGCATAACTCACTATCTTGGAGGCGTAGAGGGCTTGTCGAAGGTCTTCAATAATCTCTTCTCTGTTGCCATCAACTACTCGCTCAACTCCTGCCAGTATTTTAGAGGCCTCTAGGCGCTCCTCCTTGAGGGATGAGAGGGAGCGGGCATAGACCGCTTCAGAGATGAGGGTTACCGGGACACCCAACTCGAGGGAGTTTATCCCAGTCCACTTGCCACTCCCTTTTTGGCCTGCACGGTCTAAAATCTTGGTGAGGAGGGGCTTCCCATCTTCCTCTTTGTAGCCCATGATGTCGCGGGTAATTTCAATTAGATAGCTATCAAGTTCGCCCCGGTTCCACTCATCAAAGATGGTATACATCTCGTCGTGGTTTAGCTTTAATCCACTATAAAGGAGGTCGTAGGCTTCGCTAATCATCTGCAGGTCGCCATACTCGATGCCGTTATGGACCATTTTAACATAGTGGCCACTACCGCCATCCCCCACCCAGTCACAGCAGGGAGTCCCGTCATCAACTTTGGCTGAGATGGCTTGGAAAATCTCTTTAACTAAGGGCCAAGCTTCACTGTTACCCCCTGGCATGATTGAGGGGCCATTACGTGCCCCCTCTTCACCGCCGCTCACGCCAGTTCCAATGAAGAGGATCCCTTGGCTAGCTAATTCTTCAACGCGTCGGGTGGTATCACTAAAGAGGGAGTTACCGCCATCGATGATTAAATCCCCCTCATCAAGGTGAGGGAGGAGGAGGTTGATAAAATTATCGACCACCTCACCCGCTTTAACCATCAACACAATTTTACGGGGGGAGGTGAGGGAATTGACCAA
The DNA here is from genome assembly GCA_012838895.1 of Spirochaetales bacterium. Classification (GTDB taxonomy): domain Bacteria; phylum Spirochaetota; class Spirochaetia; order Sphaerochaetales; family Sphaerochaetaceae; genus DUOJ01. Next base: position 4,986 of record DUOJ01000026.1, on the reverse strand, counting down.
CTCTTCAATTGAGTAGGTGCCACAGATGTTATTCTTCCCTTTGGCGCTACTATTTAGAAACTGATCAACTTTTGAGACAGTTCGGTTATAGACAGCTACACGGTAGCCATGGTCACTCATATTGAGGACAAGGTTTTGTCCCATTACTGCTAGACCAATCAAAGCGATATCGCATTTAGGATTCATTAATTATCTCTCCTTAAACCACTCTTTGGTACCCCACAAACCGTGGGTCACATGGGAGATTTTAAGGGGAGCATCAAACTCTTGGAGTTCGCCATAGAGGAAGCCCACCCCTTCAATCGCACTCCTACTCAATCTACTACCGCAAATGCGAATCGAAAAGAGGTCTTCGCTTGAACCGTTGATAAGGTGGGCTGCCACAGCGAGGTTCTCTTTGAGGTCGTCGTTTTGGGCCACCTCTTTAATCAACACTTCGCGTCCACAGTAGCCATATTTTTTAACTATCCCCTCGCGGGCTCGGTTATAACAGAGGCGCTCAATATGGGGCGCTACAATAATTAATTCACCCCCCCTCTCAAGGGCTTCTCGGGTATGGGTAATTGCTTCAGTAGCGTGCCACAAAGTTTTATACTCTTCCCCCAGGGTCACCACAACCCTCTCCACCGGAGCATCCAGGAGGGTGAAGTTGCTCTTTTTGGACCACTCACACGCTTCGTTGAAGCTCTCCTCATCATCTCCCACATAGAGCCCTGATGCCTCCCCCTCTTTGGTGTAGACTGTGTTAACAAAAACAATTGGGAGATCTTCAAGAAATTTGTCGTAGGCATATTTTAAGAGAGATTGGACGGGATTATCTTTTCTGCCAATAATATTTTCCTGCCCATAGAGGGCACCTAGATAGCGATATTTATTGACGCCAGCGGCTCCCCCTGAACGCAGTAGGATATTGTCTAAGGGGCCACTAAAACCGGTAAAATCATTGGGCTTCACCGGTGAAAAGGAGAGGATTAAATCAAATCCTCCGGTGACAAGGAGTTTGTTGACCATTGCCCGCCAACTGAAGGAGAGGTGACCGCCACTCAGCTCCGTAATTATGGGGGCTTCAACGGTGCCAAGAGAGACAACCTCCTCTTCCCAGTAGGGGTCAATGAATTGTTCTGGAGGGAAGGCGAGTTCCTCTGGAGAACATACCCCTTGAATTGGTAGAAGGGTTGTATTAACCCCTTCGTAGTACTCATTCGCCCAAGTAGCGAGTTGCTCTTCACCGCGGGTTTTGGGGGCAATCAATAAAATCCTCTCCCGTTTTCCTAAAGCTTTCAGAGCCTTAAAAAAGTGCTTTTTTAGGACCTCTTCACTAAAACCGCCACCATCTTGAGTTTTGAGAAAAATCATTGTCCCTCCTCTCTTTGGCAGTGCCATCGTACCATATATGCCTTCTTAATGATAGGGAGCCACTCTTCTCATTCTTCTTCTCATAAAGTATTATTACCCCATTATGACAAATGAATTTTTAGAAGAGGCCCTCTCAAAAGCGACAAACACTAAAGTCTTTTTAAGCGAAGAGGGGGCCCTAAAGAGGCTACCAGAGGTTGTTAAAACCCATTTTAAGGGGGCAACAACGATAATTATTGCCGATGAGAACACTTGGCAAGCAGCCGGTGAGGAGTGTTTCCACTACCTAAGAGAGGGGCAGGTTAAGCTCCTCTCCCCCTATATCTTCCCCGGCATACCCCTCCTTGAGACCGACCATAAGTGGGTTGAAGAGCTCATTAAACACATCGAAGACTCTAATGCTATCCCCATTGCCGTGGGTAGTGGTACCATCAACGACCTTGTTAAACTGACTGCTTACCGTTTAGGGACCCCCTATATCGTGGTAGCGACTGCCCCCTCGGTTGATGGCTATGCCGCTGCGGGCGCAGCTCTCTTAACTAATGGGGTTAAGATGACCCATCCGTGTGATGCCCCATTGGCAATTATTGGGGAGAGTAGTGTTCTAGCCAATGCACCCAATGAATTAAAGAGTGCTGGATATGCCGACCTTTTGGCTAAAATTCCTGCCGGAGCTGACTGGATAGTAGCCGACTACCTAGGTGAGGACCCCATCAACCAAGGGGGGTGGAATCTGGCTCAAGGGCGCCTCAGAGAGTTTCTCTCCCTCCCCGTCGATTGGGATAACCTCTTCATTGGTTTAACCTTGTGTGGCTTAGCGATGCAGTACCAGAGGGACTCACGTCCGGTCTCGGGAGGGGAGCATCTCCTCTCCCATATCTGGGAGATGGAAGGGACGAGTCACGACCTGCATGGTCACAAAGTGGGGATAGGGACCCTTATCACCACCGCCCTCTACACCTTCCTCTTCAATGAAGGAGTTGAAGGGGGAGAGCCCTTAAAAGAGAGAGAAGAGCTCTTAAATGAGAAGCTAACCCTCTTGAGGGACAACTTTAGTTACTTAGGGGACCTCTCTAAGATGGAGCAGATCTTAAAGACAAAGTACAGCCCCACTAAAGACCAAGCTAAACGAAGGGAGCTCTTAATGGGGGGGTGGCCTCAACTAAAAACAAAGTTAGCGGGACAGCTCTTCACTTATGAAGAGACCAAAGAGCGCCTCTTAGCGGTGGGAGCCCCCACCCGTGCTGAAGAGATAGGACTAACGCGTAGTGTCGCTATTGAGACAGTGAGGAAATCACAGCTTCTTAGAACCCGCTACACAATCTTAGATGTGGTTGATGACCTTGGCTTGATGGAGAGAGCTATCGATTACATTGGGGAGGGGCGGGAGTTTCTTTAAAATACCTTGTAGTCGATTCATTTTGTCCCTATCTGGTTGTTTTCTGAATGGTTTTAAGGTGCGGTTTATAGATAGACCTATCTTTATTAAGCAAGAGTTAAAAAAAATAGGGGGGGATAGAGATAAAATATGGGATGGCAGTCATTTTTGTTGACAACTCTTATACTTTGAAAATACAATGTGGGTTATAAAATTTGAATCTCTCATCCCAATTTAGGTGGAGTTATTTGAATAAGATTGTAAGAAATTTATTAATGTTATTCTTATTTGTAGGAATAATTACGATTTTAGGAAGTTGCTCTTCACTAGATGCCCTTAAAGATATTAATGAAAACCCTGAGCAAGTTGCGAGGGGGAATCCTCTAAATAATGCTACATCTAAAACGTATCTAGAGCAAATATTAGCCGATCCAACAAATAGAGAAGTTAAAGCTTTTAACAGACGAGCTTACAACCCCGACAATAAAAAGACCCTTTTTTTGGTACACAGTTTTTATGCGTTTTTTAAAGAACAAGAATTGGAGCATACTCTAGTCTTTACTGCTGCTCCAAAGGGGAGTGAGGTAAAAGGGACTTGGATGCTCGACGCAGCTTCCGACTTAGAGTCTTATAGATTATTCGTCGAGGGGAGTAATCCGTGGGAAGTTCAGGAATACTTGAATAAAGATGGAAACTCAAAGTTACATTTTGAGCATACTGTTGAGAGTATTCTCAAAAGAATTAATGATGGATACACCTTTTTCGGGCCGGCCAGTGTAAGAAATTTACCCTGGTACCACCATTTATGGCTTGTACTAACACCACCACCTGTAATAGCCCTTTCTTCTATCCTTTTGATGTCAATTAAAACAGATAATTGTAACTCCGCTGTAATAGAAACTATGCAGTGGGAATAAGCTAAGGATAAAGGTCTTTGACTGAGTCAGTTTAGTTGTTGCAAGTGTTAAAGGCTAAATAGTGAATAATTTCTCTAAAATCTCATAGTAAAATAGGGTCTTCTCTTACCTTTATTTAAGAGAGAATAGAACTGAAACTCAGATTTTTAACCTAATCTTACAGATTTTTCTTGACACCCTATAAACGCTATGCGATAGTTACATTAACGTTAATGAAACTTTTAATGTACCACTTGAAATTTATAGGCTTCTCAAGAGAGAAAAGGAGCAGTGTGTATGTCTGAAAAACTAAGAATAGCGGTTCTCTTTGGCAATAGAGGGTTTTTCCCCGGTGAAGTTGTAGCAAAAGCGAGAGAGGAGATGCGTCAGGCAATTGAGATGGCCGGCTTTATTCCAGTCCTAATGGATGAGAAGTTGACCCGCTATGGGGCGATTGAGTCGTTGGCTGAGGGGAAGATCTTTGCCGACTTTTTAGCTAAAGAGAGAGTTGATGGAGTTGTAATCTGTTTGCCAAACTTTGGCGATGAGACGGGGGCAGCGACTGCCTGTCGTGATGCTGGCGTTCCCATATTAATTCAAGCTTACCCCGATGAGGTGGGGAAGATGGACTTTGCCAATCGACGCGATTCCTTCTGTGGCAAGCTTTCGATTATGAGGGTTTTTAGACAGTTTGGTATCCCCTTTAGTATTGATACCCCCCACGTTATCCACCCACTTAATCCCCGTTTTATCGAGCAACTCAAAGAGTTCGGCGGGGTTTGTCGGGTCGTCAATGGAATGCGTCGCTGTACCGTCGGAGCTATTGGAGCTCGTACAACTCCCTTTAAAACAGTCCGTTACGACGAGATTACCCTCCAGAAATATGGTATCTCAGTTGAGACGGTCGATTTAAGCGAAGTCTTTGGCAAAATTGCCCTCCTTAAAGATGACGACGCTAAAGTTGTAGCCGCTGTTAAAGCGATTAAGAATTTTACCGATGCTAGCAAGGCCCCCAGTGATGCCCTCGTTAAGATGGGTAAACTACGGGTGGTCCTCGATGAGTACATCGAGCTCCTGGACCTCGACATGATTGCGATAAGGTGTTGGAACGAGCTAGAGGTCAACTACGGATGTGCCCCCTGTACCCTCGCTGGAATGTTGGGTGATATGGGAATCCCTGTAGCTTGTGAAGTTGATGTGTGTAACGCTGTAATGATGTATGCCCTCAAGCTAGCTAGTGACACCCCATCGACCCTCCTCGACTGGAATAACAATGCCGGTGACGATGAGGAGAAGTGTATTCTCTTCCACTGTGGTCCCGTCCCCTCACAGATGTTGGTTGATAAAGGGAAGATG
>DUOJ01000025.1 GCA_012838895.1 Spirochaetales bacterium | reverse complement strand
TCGTCAATGGAATGCGTCGCTGTACCGTCGGAGCTATTGGAGCTCGTACAACTCCCTTTAAAACAGTCCGTTACGACGAAATTACCCTCCAGAAATATGGTATTTCAGTTGAGACGATCGACTTAAGTGAAGTTTTTGGTAAAATTGCCCTCCTTAAAGATGACGACGCTAAAGTTGTAGCCGCCGTTAAAGCGATTAAAGGTTTTACCGATGCTAGTAATGCCCCCAGTGATGCCCTCGTTAAGATGGGTAAACTACGGGTGGTGCTCGATGAGTACATTGAACTCCTTGACCTCGACATGATTGCGATAAGGTGTTGGAACGAACTAGAGGTCAACTACGGTTGTGCTCCTTGTACCCTCGCTGGAATGTTGGGAGACATGGGAATCCCTGTAGCTTGTGAAGTTGATGTGTGTAACGCTGTAATGATGTATGCCCTCAAGCTAGCTAGTGATACCCCATCAACCCTCCTCGACTGGAACAACAATGCCGGTGACGATGAGGAGAAGTGTATTCTCTTCCACTGTGGTCCCGTCCCCTCACAGATGTTGGTTGATAAAGGGAAGATGGTGGAGCACAAGATGTTTGCTAAGAGCTACGGCCCTGGCTGTGGTTGGGGACCAGTCGAGAGTCGCTTAAAGCCCGGTGCTTTCTCCTTTGCTAGTAGCCGAACCGAAAATGGAAAACTCTACACCTACATTGGTGAAGGGGAATTTACCCCCGAAGAGATTGAGAAGGAGTACTTCGGTACCTGTGGTATCGCCAAGATTGAAAATCTCCAAGAGAAGTTGTTAGAGATGGGTCGCAATGGATTCTGCCACCACGTAGCTGCCACCTATGGATCGGTTAGCAAGGTACTACGCGAAGCTTTTACCACCTATCTTGGATACGAATTAGTGGAGCTGCCCTAAGCAATTAGGGCTCTCTCTATTTAAATAAGATTTTGTGCTCTCTTACATTATAGTTAATGGAGCCTAAATAACCACATTTGTGGATAAAACGAACCCCAATGAACGGGGAGGAGGAGAAAAGATGAAAAAAATCATCGTAGCCATGTTAGTTCTGGTTGTCAGTTTTGGCCTCTTTGCCGCTGGTAAAGCTGAGTCAAAAGGACCCGAGATTGCCTTTAGCTTAAAGACAATCACCAACGATGCTTTCCAAAAAGCCATCGCCGATTCTGTAGAAGCTGCTGCTAAAGCTGCTGGTGCTAAATTTACCTTGGTCACCGCTGGCCAACAGACCGCTGTTTCTACTCAAGTTAGCCAGGTTGAAGACCTAATCGCCAAAGGGGTCGACGGTATCGTCCTCTCCCCAATGGACTCAAAGGCTGTCATCCCTGTCTTAAAGAAAGCCAAAGAGGCTGGTATTCCTGTTGTCTTAGTTGACCAAACTATTGAAGATGGGAACGAAGACCTCTACCTCAGCTACATTGGAACTGACAACTTTAACGCCGGTTTTGTGGCAGGGGAGACCCTTGCTGAAGTATTGGGCGGCAAAGGGAACGTCTTAATCGTCCGTGGAGCTAATGGTAGCTCAGCTGGTGACCAACGTGTCGACGGTTTCAAAGCTGGTATTGCCGGGACCGCTATTAAAGTAGTTGGTGAGCAACCGGGTAACTGGGCTAACGACGTCGCTATGCAGGTAACCGAGAATATGCTCCAAGCCAATAGCAACATCCAAGGACTCTTCACTGCCAGTGACGTTATGTTGAACGGTATTCTAACTGCTCTTGACAACGCTGGTAAGACATCTGTTAAAATTCTCTCAGTTGACGGATCGGATGACGTTAAAGAGATGATTAAAGATGGTGAAGTTTATGGTTCAATGGCCCAATTCCCCGACGTAATGGGAACCAAAGCAATTGAGCTGCTCATGCGCGCCATTAATGGCGACAACATGAGTGATGTTCCCAAGTATATCGATAGCGGAACAACTTGTATCACAGCTACCTCTTTATAGAGAATCTTGTCACTAAGTGGGGGCGTTTGCCCCCACTATAACTGGAGTGGGAAGCCAATGAAAGGTCTTAAAATTAGCAAAAAGAATCTACTAATTATTGCAATAGTTGTCGCTCTCTTTATCATATTGGGCTCTTTAATCCCTGGATTCTTATCGATTAAAAATCTGCTCAATATTGTGCGTCAAAGCTCAATTATTGCCATTGTTGCGTGTGGGATGACAATGGTGATAATCATCAAGGGGATCGACCTCTCGGTAACTGGTGTTCTCAGTTTTTGTGCCATGGTTAACGGTCTGCTCCTCCTAAAGGGGTGGCCAATTCCTCTAGCCATGCTGGCGGGTCTCGCGGTGGGAACCTTAATGGGGCTCTTTAACGGTTTAATGGTGGAGAAATTGGGAATCCCAGCTTTTATAACAACGCTAGTTGTGGGAAACGTGGGAGGGGGATTGGCCCTCCTCTTAAATGCCGGTAAATCGATTGGAGGTTTTCCAGCTCCCTACGTCTTTATGGGGAATGGTACAATCTTAGGAGTTCCGGTGAGCAACTATATAATGATTCTCTTTGTGGTGGTCACCTCAATCTTGATGTCAAAGACCCGCCTCGGAGTCTATATCTACGCCATGGGAGGAAACGAGACAGTTGTCAAGCAGCAGGGGATTAGCACGGCGACTATCAACTTCTTTGTCTACGGCTTTAGTGGGTTTTGTATCGCTATGGCTGGAATCCTCCTCTCGGGGCAACTCGACACTGTCCACCCAACCCAAGGGGAACCCTACCAATTGGACGCTATTGCTGCGTGTGTAATTGGGGGGGTAAGTATGTTGGGAGGCGAGGGGAAGGTCTATTTCGCACTGATAGGAGCTTTGATTATTGGGGTACAGCGCAACGCCCTCAACTTGTTGGGGATTCACCCATTTTACCAAAACATCTTTGTCGGAATTATTATTATCGTCATTGTAGCCCTCAATATTCACCAAAAACGGCGAACTATTGAGCATAGCAAAATATTTTAGGGGTTAGGGATGAGCACTACTCAACTACTATTTTCAGAAAAGGTGAGGCGATTTGTTAAGAGAAACGGGAGTGTCGTTATCTTCCTGATACTCGCTATTATAGCCTCGATTTTTGTAAAGAACTTTTTTGCACTTAACAACTTTCTCACAATTATAAAGCAAGCTGCAATCCCAATTATTGCCTGTTTGGGAATCACCCTTGTCTTGATGACAGGCGGTATTGACCTCTCTTTAGGCTACACCTTAGGGCTCTGCTCAATTACTGTGGGGCTCCTTGTAAAGGGGGTTGGACTACCGATTTGGCTCTCAATTTTCATAACCCTCTTGGTGGGGCTTTTAGTGGGATTTATCAATGGGATATTGGTGCAGGTGGTTAAAGTTCCCGCCTTTATTGTCACTTTAGGGACTGGTTATATCATCTTCGGAATTGCCCAAATTGTGAGTAGCGGTAGCGATATCAACCGCCTTCCCGCCAACTTTAGGGCAATTGGGGTGACCAACATCTTCGGACTCAATACGACGGTTTTAATCTCCCTCATTATTTGCGTAGTGATGTACTACCTCCTCCACCACAGCACCTTTGGGCGTTCGCTCTCAGCTTTTGGTTTCAACGCTAAGGCGGCGAGGATGAGTGGTATTAAGACCGAGCGACTCAATATTTCAGTCTACATGATCTGCTCCTTCTTAGTTGCTATTGCCGCTATTTTACTCACTATTCGGGTCAACTGCGCCCAACCCACCATGGGGGGCGGAGTCTACACCTTCGAGGTGATAACCGGAGCCATTATTGGTGGGGCGAGCCTCTTTGGGGGGATTGGTACGGTTATTGGGAGTGTCTTTGGTGTCTTAACCATTAAGGTGCTAGAGAACTGTATCAACCTCTTAAACGTCTCCTACTACACCTACCAGGCGTTCCAGGGGATCGTTATTTTACTCGCCATCATCTTCGAAAACGTTAAAAATAGGCGACTGTAGGGGGGATGAGATGAAGAAAACAATCCTTGAGATGAATGCGATTACTAAATTTATCTTTGATGAGCATGGTCAGCCCCTCCGCGGTACTACTGTTAAGATTCTCGAAGATGTCCACTTCGATGTCAAAGAGGCTGAAGTGCACGTCTTGGTGGGGGAAAATGGGGCAGGGAAATCGACACTGATGAAAATCATTGGGGGGATTATCCCGGCAGATGAGGGGGAGATGCTCCTCGACGGAGAGGTAATCACCTTCGCAGGGCCCCGCGAGTCGCTAGCCCACGGGATTGGGTTTATCCACCAAGAGCTCAACCTCTGCTTAAACCTAGATGTTGCCCAAAATATCTTTTTGGGACGCGAGCGTCAAAAAAAGCTCTTCATCGATAAAGCTTCGATGTACACAGAGGCGCGTGAGATGTTGTTACGCCTCGGCTTCGATATCGACCCCAAAACTATGGTGCGAGACCTCTCAACGGCTCAACAACAGATAGTTGAGATTGTTAAAGTCCTCTCCTACGACTGTAGAATTATTATTATGGATGAGCCCACAGCCAGTTTAACTAAGAGTGAGATTGATAAACTCTTTGCCATCATCCACGACCTAAGGCGCAATGGAATCAGTATCATCTATATCTCCCACCGCTTTGAAGAGCTGAAGGAGATTGGAGACCGTATCACCGTCTTGCGTGATGGGCGCTATATTGGCACCGTTGACATTGAAGATTTTGATTACGACAAGATTATAAGTATGATGGTGGGGCGTAAGCTTGGGGCAATGTTCCAAAGTAGCCACCAAGTTCAAGATGAGGTGGTCCTTGAGGTGAAAGGGCTCCGCATCTCGCGCAATACCGAGCCCATCAACCTCTATGTACGTAGTGGTGAAGTGGTAGGTCTCAGTGGCCTCGTTGGTGCCGGGCGTACCGAACTGGGTAAATCGATCTTTGGGAGTCGCACCTACTATGGAGGGGAGATCCTCTATATGGGAGAAGAGATAGGGGGGCTCCACCCCAGCAATCTGATTGAGAAGGGGGTTATCTACCTCTCTGAAGATCGTAAGCTTGAAGGGCTAGTGTTAGATATGTCTCTCAAAGACAATATCACCATGGCCTCCCTTAAGCGGATGTATCCCAAAACTAAGATTGACTTTAAGAGGGAAGAGGTGGTAGCCCAAGAGAGTATCGATAAACTTAACATTGTTGCCAACTCAGTTGAGCAAATCTGTAATACTTTAAGTGGGGGTAACCAACAGAAAGTGGTCGTAGCCAAGTGGCTTCTCACCAATCCTAAGCTCCTCATTTTAGATGAGCCAACTAGGGGTATCGATGTCAATGCCAAGAGTGAGATCTATAAGATTATCGACCAGCTCGCCTCGCAAGGGGTAGCAATTCTTATGATAAGTTCAGAACTCCCCGAAATTATTGGGATGAGTGATCGTATCTATGTGATGAAGCGGGGGGCAATCGCGGCTGAACTGACCGACAAGAGGGAGTTCATCCAAGAGAAGATCCTCTCTCACACCCTCTAGTTATGACGGGCCTTGTTTTTGATATCAAGGAGATGGCCATCTTCGATGGTCCGGGGATTCGCACCACCGTCTTCCTCAAGGGGTGTCCTTTGCGGTGTCAGTGGTGCCACAATCCTGAGGGGATTTCACCTAAAGTTGAATTGATGGTGAAATACGCCCAGTGTATCAAGTGTGGCGCTTGTGTCGCCGCTTGCCCCACGGGGGCAGTACACTCCCTCTGCACTACTCGTGGGGAGTGTATTAGTGTCTGTCCCCTAAATTTGAGACGTTTGGTGGGGGAGAGCTACACCCCCCAAGAGTTAGCCACCTTTTTATTGAAACATCGCCCCATCTTAGAGAAAAATGGGGGCGGGGTCACTTTTTCGGGAGGAGAGCCTCTGCTTCAGAGCAGTTTCCTCCTGGCGACGATAAAACACCTTGAGGGGCTCCACTGTGCCGTTGAGACGTCGGGATTTGCCTCTAAAGCGAAGTTTAAAGAGGTTGTTGAGCACCTCGATTATGTTTTGATGGACCTTAAGATGGTCGATAGTGAGAAACATCGCTACTATTGTGGGGAAGATAACCGCCCCATTTTAGAGAACCTAAAGTACCTCAAGGGTAGCGGTAAGCCGTTTGTTATCCGTATTCCGGTTATTCCCGGGGTTAACGACAACGACGAGAACTACCGTGAGACAGCTAAGCTGCTCGAGGGGAGCTTAAACTTGGAGAAGGTTGAACTGCTCCCCTACCAGAGGACAGCAGGGGCGAAATATGGGATGGTAGGGCGCCATTATCTGGTGGACTTCGATGAAGATGCCAAGCCCTATTTTAACTTAGAAGAATTTACCAAGCGGGGGATTGAGGCCTCCATATTGTAAGGGGAGAGTATGACCAGTTATATCGCTAAATTGAGACAATTTTATGTTGAGAATAAGGAACACCACACCTACCGGCAAAGTTCAGTTAACCCCCACTCTTTAGCCAAAGAGTTTGAGAAGCGGGAATTAAGCGACACAGAGCGGGCAGTAGAACGCCTTAAATGGGTTTTGGAGAAGGAGAAGGTTGTTGTTTTCCCCAACGAGAAGATTGCCCTTCTAAGGACGGTTCCTACGATTCCCGAAATCTACACAGAGCGGGAGTGGTCGGTTATAAAGCGATCCTATAGGATTCATGAGCAGGGTAAAGTTAGTAACATCTGCCCCAGCTACTCCTCCTTAATCGATAAGGGATTTAACCAAGTTCGCCTTGAGATTGAAGAGTCTCTAAAAACCCACAGAGACGCTGAGAAGATTGCCTACCTCAATATACTCCTTGAGACCCTTGATATTATGGAGGCGTTTGCTGAACGCTACCGTTTGGCAGCCATTGAGGTGGGTAATACCACTGTGGCGGAGAGCTTTGCCCAAATTCCCCAAAACCGACCCCAAAACTTTGTTCAAGCTCTCCAATTCTTCCGCCTCATTCACTTTGGGCTGTGGGCCAGTTTCAACTACCACAACACAATTGGGCGCTTTGACCAATTTATGTTCCCCTACTATGAGGCGGACTTAGCTAAAGGGGTGCTCACCAGAGAGAGTGCCCTTGAGCTTCTCCAAGAGTTCTTCATCTCGTTCAACAAAGATAGCGACCTCTACCCGGGGATGCAGCAGGGTGATAACGGCCAGTCCCTCATGTTAGGGGGACTTACTACTAGCGGTGAAGATGCTTTCAACGACCTCTCAAAACTCTGTATGGAGGCCTCCCTTGAACTCAAACTGATTGACCCTAAGATTAACCTTCGAGTTCACGCTGGCACCCCCATCGAAGTGTTGGAGTTGGGTTCTGAGATGACCAAGCAGGGGCTTGGCTTCCCCCAATACTCCAATGACGAAGTGGTTGTAAACGCCCTTAAGAAGTGGGGCTACCGTGAAGAGGATGCTTTAAACTACGTTGTGGCGGCTTGTTGGGAGTTTATTATCCCTGAAGTGGCGATGGATATTGTAAATATCGATGCTCTCTCCTTTTTGAAGGCTGTCTTAGAGGCTCTCCCCTGCCTCACTGAGTGTGAAACTTTTGATAAATTTAAAGAGGTTGTAAAAAGTAAACTCTGCCGTCAAACCGCCGAGATTTGTTCCAACACCAACGGCGTCTATATGGAGCCAACTCCCCTTATGTCGCTCATGATGGAGGGGTGTATCGCCAAGGGGCAAGATATTAGCCTAGGTGCGCGCTACAACAACTACGGAATTCATGGCACCGGCCTCTCGAGTGCTACCGACTCGCTAGCAGCCATTAAAAAGTATGTTTTTGAGGAGCAGCGGGTTGATAAAGAGACCCTCCTCAAGGCCCTTGAAGCCGACTTTGTGGGGTATGACGAACTCTACCACCTCTTGCGTTTTGAAGCCCCTAAAATGGGTAATGATGATGATTATGTCGACGCCTTAGCTGGCGAGCTCCTCGATTGGTTTGCCGACTCCCTTGAAGGGGTATCTAACGACCGCGGGGGGATCTTTAGAGCGGGGACCGGTTCAGCTATGTACTACCTGTGGCACGGTAATGAGTTGGGAGCCTCGCCTGACGGGCGTCACCAGGGGGAAGAGTTTGCTTGTAACTTCTCCCCATCCCTTCATACTCACCTCAAAGGGCCCATCTCTCTCATCAAATCGTTTAGCAAAGGAAACTTGGAGCGAGTCGCCAACGGTGGCCCCCTCACAATCGAACTTGACGATTCGATGTTTAGGAACGCTGAGAGCACGGCTAAGGTGGCGCGCTTGGTGAAGAGCTACATGGACCTAGGGGGGATGCAGATGCAACTCAACGGGGTCAATCGAGAGATGATGTTGGATGCCCAGAAGCACCCCGACAAGTACCGCAACCTGATTGTAAGGGTGTGGGGGTGGAGTGGTTACTTCGTTGAGCTCGATAAAGCTTACCAAGACCACATAATTAGGAGGAGTGAACTCGATTTCTAGCCACTTATAGGTTATAATCTTGGCAATTAGAGGAGATTGGAGTGTCAATAATTAAGAGGCCCAGGCGTGTAACGATGAAGGATATTGCTCAGGCTACCGGCTTTACGGTCAACACTGTGAGTCATGCTCTTAAAGATATGGACGATATCTCCGAAGAGACCAAGAAGATTATACGTAAAAAAGCGGTTGAGATGGGGTACCTTACCAACATGCTGGCCGCTTCGATGCGCTCGGGGGTTACCCACACCTTAGCAATTATTATCCCCGATATAGCCAACCCCTTCTTCGCCTCAAAAGTGAGGGAGATGGATAGGGTGCTTCGTAAAAATGGGTACAACTCCTTCATAATGAACACCGATGAAAATTGTGATATCGAGTTTGAAGCGGTGCGTACCGCCATTAGCCGTAAGGTTGATGGTATTATTATTTGCCCCACCCAAAAAAAGACCGATATCTTTGATCTGATGATCTCTAACGGAATCCCCTATGTAATAATGGGGCGGCGCTTTGCTGGGCGTCTCTTCTACACCGTCTTATGGGACGATGTAAGGGCGGGGTTTTTAGCTACCCAGCACTTAGTAATGAAGGGGAGAAAACGGATTCTCTACCTCAATGGTCCCCCCCATATCTCCTCCTCCAACGACCGTTTAACAGGTTATAAGAAGTGTTTAAGGGAGTATGGGATTCCTTTTGACGCCAACTTAGTGGTGGAGGCTGAGATTACTCCAAGGGCAGATAGTAATCACATCTCAACTATTTTAGACCGCCAAGGGGAGTTTGATGCAATCTTCGCCTTCTCCGACTTTATCGCTTTAGCTGCCATCGATACAATTTCGATGGTCGCCTTAGAGGTCCCCATTGTGGGCGTTGACGATGTTTTAAGTGATCTTAACTTCCCAATGCCCCTCTCGAGTGTCGGAATTAGTAAAGAGAGGGAGGCCCAGGCAATTGTCGATATGTTGTTTGAACAAATCAAAAATCACCAAAACTCCCCCCACATTGTTGTTTTAGAGACTTTTCTCGTCAATCGTGACGAAAAATATATTCAAAAAAAGTGTTAGCTAAAAGGAGCAACCAAATGAACGATATTAGTGCCATCATGACTAAAGCTTACAAGAAAAATATTGTTATCCCCGCCTTTAATATGCCCCACCTCCCTATGGTGGAGCCGGTAGTTAAGGCCCTTAAAGCGAGTGATACCTTCGGCCTCATCGCCGTAGCCCGTCTTGAGTGGATGAAATTCTCCTCCCAGAGCATCGCTGCTGTGGCTAAAGAGTACGATAAATGGGGCGATAGTCGCGTCACAAGACTCCACCTTGACCATATTCCGGTCATCGATGAGGACCATCTCAAGGTTGACTATATGCGTGACATCAAAGAGGCTATCAGTGTTGGATACCAATCGGTGATGGTTGATGGCTCCCGCCTCCCTTTAGAGGAGAATATTAGGGTGACCAAAGAGGTGGTCGACTATGCTCACAGCCATGGGGCCCCTGTTGAAGCTGAGTTGGGGGCCGTTATGGGGCACGAAGATGGACCCATGCCCAGCTACGAAGAGTTGTTTGCCTCCCTCAAGGGATTTACCGATGTCGATGAGGCAATCAGGTTTGTTAAAGAGAGTGGGGTAGACTGGCTCAGCGTCGCCGTTGGTTCGGTCCATGGGGCAATCTCTCAAGCTTCCCGTGATAAAAAGAAGGTGACTGCCCGCGTCCACATTGAGCGTTTAAGAGAGCTCAACAAGGCACTCGATATCCCCTTAGTCCTCCACGGTGGGTCGGGGATGGCTGTCTCTTACCTCCTTGACTCTTTCAAAGAGGGGATTGCTAAACTCAATATTGGCACCGACATTCGCCAAGCCTACGAATCTAATGTTAAAGAGTCAATCGAAGCGGGCCAAGAGGCCGTCTATAAACGAGTGTTGGAGATTGTTGAGGAGCTACAAATAGGTGGCAGTGCACAAAAGCTATTTGGTTAGGAGGGGCAAATGAGTTTAATGGGTCTCGATATTGGTTCTTCGGGGTGTAAAGTTTCCGTCTACAACGCCGATGGTGCCCTCATCACCTCCTCAGAAGCCTCCTATGAAGTCCTTAGGGGGGAAGCCGGAGTCTTTGAACTCGACTGCTTTGAGGTGGAGCGGGCCCTCTATAAAACGATTAAAGAGGCGGGGGACACCTCCCTTTGGGAGGGCAAATACCGCTCGGACCCAGTAGAGGCAATCTCGGTGGGTTCATTTGGTGAGGCGATGGTCCCCCTCGATAAAAATGGGAACATCTTGGGCCCCTCAATCTTTAGCCACGATGAGCGACGTAAAGATGCCATCAGTCGTTTTGAGGCGATGGGGCATGAGGCCTTCTACCGGATAAACGGCAATATTTTAGGCTACTCCTACACCTACCCTAAGTTGGTGTGGTACCAGGAGAACCAGAGTGAGCTCCATAGTAAGATCTGGAAGGTCCTCTCGTGGGCCGACTTCTTGGTCTATCGCCTCTCAGGGGTTGCTGCTACCAACTACTGCCACGCCAATAGAACCCTCCTTTTCGATTTATGGAATGAGAAGTGGTCTGACGAGCTCCTCGCAATCGGAGGGCTCGATGGGCGCATTCTAGCCGATACTATCCCTCCAGGGACCCTCATGGGGACTATTTTGCCCGAAATGGCCACTAAACTGGGTCTCAACCGCGATGTTAAGATTATCGTGGGGGGACACGACCAGTGTATCAACGCCCTGGGAGCTGGAGCGGTTAAAGGGGGTGACTCGGTAACCGGTATTGGCACAGTAGAGTGTACTACTGTTATTTTCGACTCAATTCCCGACCCCAAGATGATGTTGAATCTAAACTTGGGGGTAGAGCACCACGTGGTGCCCGGTAAATATGTCGCCTTTATCCACAACCAAGCTGGCGCACTACAAACTTGGTTTATGAAGGCTTTTACTAGCGATCTCCAAAAACAGGGGCTGAGTGAGAGGGAGATTCTAGCACTCCTTACAGCTGAAGCTCCATCAGCCCCCAGTAATCTTCTTTTCTTCCCCTTTGTGGAACCCTCAGGGGCACCTCTTTTCCTCCCAGGGGGCAATGGCCTCTTCTTAGGAATGGATGCTACAACGGGAAGGGGAGAGCTCTACCGGGCCCTCCTAGAGGGGGAGACGATGTTTTTCCTCGAGGCGTTTGAGAAGCTCGAGGAGCGCGGAATTGTAATTAACGATATCTTAGCCACCGGAGGGGGGAGTCGCTCCGACCTCTGGCTCCAGATTAAAGCCGATATGTTGGGGCGTCCTGTTAAAAGGGCTCGCTACCGCGAGTCGGGGACAGCTGGTGCTGCTATAGCCGCCGGATTGGCCATAGGAATCTACGATAGCGTTGAGCAGGGGGTAGCGGCTTTTAAGGGGGCAGAGAAAGACTTTGTCGCCAATCCTAAATACTCTGAAACTTACGCTAAGCTCCAAAAGCGCTACCAAGAGGTGGTGGAGAAGATTTTACTTTAAAAGAAAAGGGCTCCGTTCGGAGCCCTTAGCTTAATTTGTCCCCTCTTTTCGCTTCTTTAGGAAGTCGACATAGACAGCTATTAAGATAACAATTCCCTTTACAATGTATTGCCAGAAGGAGCTTATACCCAGAAGGTTAAGGCCATTACTAAGGATTCCAATAATCAGAGCCCCAATGACGGTCCCCCCAATCTTTCCTACACCGCCACTCATGCTGGTTCCCCCCAGAACAACAGCAGCGATGGCATCCATCTCAGCTCCCTGTCCGGCAGTGGGCTGACCACTGAACATCCGCGAAGCTAAGACGATTCCGGCAACTGCTGCCATGAGCCCTGAGAAGAGATAGGCGAAGAAAAGGACTCGGTTGTTTTTAATACCCGAGAAGCGAGCCGCTACCGGGTTACCGCCTACAGCGTAGATGTGACGCCCCAGCTTTGACTTAGACATTATGAGGACTGATATAATCACAATAATCACCAGGTAGATAATCGGTACAGGGATGCCTCTCACGTAACCAGCTCCAATAAAGTTGAACGAATCGCTCATAACTCTAATGGGTTGTCCCCCCGTGTAGACGTAACTAGCTCCTCGCATAATATTCATCGTTGAGAGGGTCACTATGAAAGGGGGGATAGTGGTCCTTGATATTAAAAATCCGTTGAAAGCACCCACCACTAATCCTACAAAAAGGCCTGCCAGTACAGCCACAACAATTGATTGGCCATCAAAGGCAATCAAGCCTCCGGTGACAACTCCCGACATGGCAATAGTTGAACCCACCGAGAGGTCAATTCCTCCCAAGATAATCACCATTGTCATTGCACAGGCAATGTAGAGGTTGGTGGCTACTTGGCGCAACACATTCAAGATATTGTGTTTGGAGAGAAATACGGGTGAGAAAATCGTTAAGATTAACGATAAGAGCAGAAGTCCTATCAGGATACCCAAGTTTTCTTTCCCAAAATTGAAGAGTGGATTGTGGGTTAAGAAGGTGACTACCTTCGATTTCTCAGTTTTACTTTTGGCTACATTCATCGTCTATTACTCCTCTGTCCATTTTCTTAGGTAAATACAAATTGTGTTGCATAGTGCATTATCTTCTCTTGCGTCAGATCTTCACGAGGCAAGCATCCAGTGATTCTCCCATTACTCATCACAACCACTCGGTCACTCATATTAATCACCTCGGGTAACTCCGAAGAGATCATGATTATGGCGACCCCCTCTTTAACTAAATCATTCATGATTGAGTAGATTTCAGCTTTAGCGCCAACATCAACACCACGGGTGGGTTCGTCAAAAATTAAAATTTTGGGCTTAGTAGCTAGCCAGCGCCCGACAACAACTTTTTGTTGGTTTCCTCCCGAGAGTTTGCCCACCAATTGGTTGAAACTAGGGGTGCGCACATCCATCTTCTCCACATACTCACGGGTGATGGCCCCCTCTTTGGAGTGATTAACTCTAATCCCCTTAATAAATTCATCAAGTGACTTGATGGTGATATTATATTGCACACTCTGCTCTGGAAAGAGAGCTTCACTTTTTCGACTCTCGGGAACTAAGGCGATGCCCAATTTTGTCGCCTCTAAGGGGTTCTTTATGGTGACCATCTCGTTTTCTACATAAATTTCACCACTGGTGATTGGATCTATTCCAAAGATACACTTCATTAACTCACTTCTTCCGGCCCCCACTAACCCGGCAAAACCGAGAATTTCACCACTGTTGAGGTGGAATGAAATATCTTTCAAGAAGGAGCCCGCGTTGAGATTTTTCACCTCTAATACTTTCTCCTGAGGGTTACCAAAGGTGCGTGTATAATAGTTGGTAAGCTGGCGTCCAACCATCATTGCAATTAACTCATCGTTGTTTGTCTCATTGGAGCTACGTGTTCCAATATATTCTCCGTCACGAATTACTGTAATTCGGTCGGCTATTTGCATCAGCTCGCTCATCCGGTGAGAGATATAGATAATTCCAACATTGGCCTTTTTAAGTTTGCGTATATTGTCGAAGAGGAAATCAACATCCTTTTCCGATAAAGAAGAGGTGGGTTCATCCATCACCAATATACGGGCATTAAAAGAGAGGGCTTTAATAATTTCCACCATCTGTTGCTGCGCAATAGTGAGATTACTAACTAAATCGGTGGGTTTGAAATCGAGATTAAACGGATCGAGAATCTCTTTGGCATCGCGGTTCATCTTCTTGAAGTCCACAAAACGGCTCCCTCTTTTAGTCGGTTCTCTGCCCAAGTAGATATTTTCTGCAACCGTCATATGGGGAACCAGTACCAATTCTTGGTGAATCACACTGATTCCATGGGTCTGGGCATCTTGAACCTTGTCAATAGTAGCCACTTGACCGTTAATCACAATCTCTCCCGCATCACTGGAGTAGATTCCCCCTAATATTTTAATCAGGGTCGATTTTCCTGCCCCATTTTCACCCAATAGAGCATGTACCTCTCCGGCTTTCAGCTCAAAAGAGACATCCTTCAAGGCCAAAACACCGGGGAACTCTTTGCGGATGTGGTTCATCTTTAATAAAATATTTTCGCTCACAGAGGCGCTCCTCCAACAAGTTTAGCAAAAGGGCCGATAGCAATCGGCCCCCTAATTTTAACAGAGTTTTCTATTATTGCCAGCCATCTGTGCCGTACTCGTTAACGTTGTCGCCGTTGATTAAGAAAGTTTGTACAGGAATTCTCTCTTCATAAGGCTCGTTATTGAGCACTTTATAAGCCAGTTTAACTGACTCAACACCAATGCTGATGGGGCTCTGGGCACCGGAACCAACAAACTGAGAGCCACTGGCAATTTCAGCTTTGGCTTCGGGTGAACCGTCAACACCGTAGATTAAGACGTTAGTACGGTTGGCAGCTTTACAAGCAGCTAATGCTCCCAATGCTGTGGGATCATTTCCACCCATGATTGCATCAATTTGGGGGTGAGCTTGTAAGATATCTTCGGTAATTCTCATAGCGGTTGGGAGGTCCCCTTTTGCATCTTGTTGAGCGAGGATGGTGAATCCTTTCCCATCAATGGCCCGCATGAATCCCTCAATACGGTCGTTAACTGAGTTCATCAGAGGAGAGTCGAGAACGACAATTCTTCCACCATTGGGGAAGCGGCTTACGAGGTCTAACCCACAAACGTAACCGGCGTTCTTGTTGTCAGAACCGGCATAAGCGGTAACATACTCCATATCTTTAACTTCGGTGTCGAAGTTGATGATAGGAATATTGGCATTTTTGAGGGCTACCAGAGCAGGTCTAATCCCTTCCCAGTCAACTGGGTTGAGGAAGATGGCGTCGATTCCCTGGGTAATCAGGTCTTCGATTTGGTTAATCTGCTTGGCAACATCCATTGCCGGATCCATTGTAATCAGCTTATCGCCATTGGCTTCTACTGAGTCACGGATTGATTTCTCGAGGATGATAAAGAAGGGGTTATTCATCGTCATACAGGTGTAGCCGAAAGTATAACCGCTCTTAGCTTCTGAACGCCCTTGGGCAAAAACTGCGCCGAGAGACACAACTAAAATCAGTAAAACTACTAAAGTTTTTTTCATGATTCCTCCATTTCTTGTTGTTGAATAGACGGCTAGGTACCATAGCCATCCTCACCACTGATTGTAGGAGAGTTTGAGAGTGGGTGCAAACAGTTTATTGTCATCACTTTTGTGACAAATGTCATTCAATTCTATTTACTAACAGTAATAAAGAAAATTAAGCTTTACAAAGTAAGATTCTATGAGATAGGGTATCATATTAGATATGGAAAAATCTCTGGGGTTTGTTTATAACACTATTTTGCTCCTCAACCTCATAATTGTCGCGTTCCTCTCGATAGTTATCTTCCAAACAACTTACCTGATTTGTGAGGCTGACCAAGCGTGGAACTTCTTAGAGCAAGCCCGCTATCTTCCTCATGTGCCATGGCACGTCCCATTCTACACTTTGACCGGATTTCTCTTGTTAATTATCTCAGGGATAGTGAAGCGTAAACTCAATGGGAAGCAAGATGGACTCTCCTTCATCCTCATTGTAGCCGACATCTTGCTCTCTTTCTTCATTGCCTACAACCTAAACTTCTCGTATAAGGGGCTTTTCCTCTTTTTAGGGCTGGGGGCCTTCCTTTTCATAAGTAACGGTCCCCTACGGTACCTTACCATTGCTTTGGTAATGGTGAGCTACATCTTCAGTGACTACGATATTATCTCGGTTAGACTCAACTTGGTAGCGCTTCAAGATTATATCTCGTTTTATGGCTCAAACTTCCAAATTCCCCTCTACAGTATTAAGAGTACATTGGAGTCGCTAAACTTTATTCTGGTAATCCTTTTCTTCCAGTTCTTGATCCAAAGCAAAGTGCGGGAGAATAAAGAGTTTATCAGACTAAATAACGAACTCTCCGATAAACTCTACCAGCTGGAGATTCTACAGGGGGAGTTGGAGAAGAGTGCCCGCCTTAAAGAGCGCAACCGCTTGGCCCACGAGATTCATGATATCTTGGGTCACTCCCTCACCTCGATTTCAACTGGTCTTGAAGCCTCTCTTGAGCTGGCCAAGGGGCGGGGAAAAGAACTCTACACGCGCCTAGAGAAGATTAAACAAGTTGCCAATCGTGGCCTCACCGACATTAGACGTTCGGTGCGGGAGTTGAAAAGTGATGCTATTGAGCGCTCCTCTCTGCTCAATGCCCTTAACGACCTAATTAATGATGCCAATGCCATCGGAAACCAAAACATCAATTTTATTATTATTGGCAACGATGTCCCCTTAGATGATGATGAAGAACAAACTGTCTACCGCATCGTTCAGGAGAGTTTAACCAACTCTTTCCGCCACTCCCAAAGTGAAAATATCAACATCACTCTAACCTATAGTGAAAGCCAGTTACGCGTGACAATTGCCGACGATGGGGTAGGGTGTCAAACAGTAGTTAAACATTTCGGACTAGAACATATAGAAGAGCGGATCGCCTTTCTCGGAGGAAAGGTAATTTTTGTCAGTGCCCCTGGGGAGGGTTTTAACACGATAGCAACTATTCCGATTCGTAAAGGGGTTACACAGGATGATTAGAATTTTAATAGCCGACGATCAGGAGTTAATCCGCGACAGTTTGAGATTAATAGTTAGTAGTGATGAGCGCTTTGAAGTGGTGGCTATGGCCAAAGATGGGCGTGAAGCGGTAGAGATGGCTAAAAAATATCGCCCTGATGTGGTCCTGCTCGATATCAGGATGCCCGAAATTAATGGGCTTGAATGTGTTCACTTAATCAAGGGGGAAAATGATGCAATTAAAATTATAATTTTAACCACCTTTGACGACGATGAATATGTCTACGATGCTATCAAGTACGGAGCTGATGGCTTCCTCCTCAAAGGGATTTCCAAGCACGACCTCCTCTCCTCTATAGTTACGGTCCACCAAGGAGGGACCTCGGTTGATCCTCAAACTGCCCAAAAAATCTTCTCCCTATTGGGGCGTTTGGCGAGCTCCTCTTTCAAAACAATCCAAGATTACGACGATGGGTTTAAGCAGTTCTCTCTCCAAGAGCTTAAAATTATACAGCTGATAGGCAGGGGATATTCGAATAAAGAGATTATGCAAGAGGTCTACTTTTCCGAGGGGACCATTCGCAACTATATCAGCAATATCCTCAAAAAGTTAGATTTAAGAGACCGCACACAGATTGCTATTTTTGCCCTTCAGTCGGGATTGATGTTAAAGGATTTGGATAGCTTAAATGAGTAAAAAGAGGATTAACCGCCCATTAAAAATTATCCTATTAATTTTCATTGTCGCTCTCATTGTGGCAGTCGCTTTGTATATTACCAACTACCGCAACAAGACAATCATAATTGAACTCTCTCTCTATTCGGGCAACAGTTGGGGGGTACCTCAAAACTTCGCCTATATCATCTACGATCGGGCGGTCGAAATGTTTGAAGAGCGTTACAAAGAGGAGGGTTATAGGGTAAAGTTACGCACTGGGACGATGTATAAAGATTATTCGGAGTGGTTTGCCCAACTGGTCCTCAAAGGGAAGGAGAGTGACCTATTCCTCATCTTGGAGGAGGACTTCAATACTTATGCAGCTATCGGCCTCCTCACCAACCTCGACAAATATATCGAGCAAGGGAAGTTAGATGTGAGCACCTTCTTCCCCAATGCTCTTGAGGCGGGGCAATACCAAGGCTCTCAATACTCCTTACCCATCGGAATTGTCCCCTCAATGATGATTGTTAATAACGATCTTTTACGCTCCTTTGGTTTGGAGATTGATCTAGATAACTGGACTTGGGAGCAGTTTTATGAGTTATGCAGAGCCATAACAGTCGATCTTGATGGTGATGGATTGCCCGACCGATTTGGAGTTGAAGGCTACGATTGGCACCACGCATTTTATACTAACGACACCTCCCTCTTTGATGTTGATAACCTCAAAGCGGGATTTAACAAAGAGCGGATGGAGGAGCTTCTCATCTTTTTGAAAAAGATTAACGCCCTCAACCGTGGGGTTGTCATCCGGGAGGGTGCCTTTGAATCGGGGAGGGTGGGCTTTAAGACATTTAACCTCTCTGAGTTTAGAGTCTACGGCTCCTACCCCTACAAAGTGCTCCGCTTTAACCAGTTTGACTGGGATGTCCTCCCATTTCCCCATGGGCCACAGGGAGAGAGTAAATCTAAACTCTTTACCGTTCAGATGGGGATGAGTAGTCGTTCTCGCCACAAAGATGTTGCCTATAAATTTCTCCAATTTATCTCGAGTGACGAGCAGTTCCAACACCAAATATGGAACCTCTCCAATATGCTACCGGTCAACCTGAGAGTTTTTGACGACCTCTACACTTCGGGAGTTATCTTGGAAGATGGGCTCAAACCCCTCTCGCGCCCCTTTATTGAAGATATCATTGCCAACTCTTACATCGACCCCAATTTTAAAAAGTTTCCCATTATTGACCGTTACATAACCCAGCAAATCTACACAATCATTGCCCAAGATCAAGATATCCCCACAAGTGTCCTCAACCTCCAAGAATTGATTGCAGAGCAACTACAATGAGAGGCTAGTATCAGGCAAACCTCAAGCAAAAGAGGAGAAAATGCCCTACTTCTTTAGGAGGTAGGGCATTGGAATCTTTTAGCAGCTCATTTCCTTTAGGTTCAAAAGAGGCCCAACAAGCTATAGCAATCATTAAAATTCTCAAAGGGGTAAAGTTGACAACCCAAGCTCTTGTCTTAGCCCTTAAAACCAGTGAAGAGACCCTCTTACCTCAGCTCATCGACCTCGAACTAAACGGGGTGGTGGAGTATACAAAAGGGGAGGGGTGGCACCTCAGATAAGAGCTCTCTTGTTGACCTTATTGAGCCCTCTCTATAAACTCATCAGAGAGAGTGACACCGTCACACAACGAACAATTTTATTCTAGGGAGATAGAGATGGATAGGAAAAAATTAGCAGATGCTCTGAGAATTTTAAGTATGGATGGGGTACAGAAGGCCAATTCTGGACACCCAGGCGCCCCTATGGGGATGGCTGATATCGCCGAAGTGTTGTGGCGCAAGCACCTAAAACACAACCCCAAGAACCCTCAGTGGGCCAACCGAGATCGCTTTGTCCTCTCCAATGGTCATGGGTCGATGTTGATCTATTCACTCCTCCACCTGAGTGGTTACGACCTCTCTTTAGAGGAGTTGAAAAACTTTAGACAACTCCATTCTAAAACTCCGGGACACCCCGAGTACCGCGTTACCCCAGGTGTTGAGACCACTACCGGCCCCCTAGGCCAAGGTATAACCAATGCTGTTGGAATGGCTTTGGCAGAGAAGATTTTAGCTGCGCAGTTCAATAAAGATAACCTCAACATTGTTGACCACTATACCTACACCTTTGTAGGGGATGGGTGCCTCATGGAGGGAATCTCCCACGAAGCCGCCTCCTTGGCAGGAACTTGGGAGCTGGGGAAACTGATCGCCTTCTACGACGACAACGGAATCTCTATTGATGGGAAAGTTGACCTCTGGTTTACCGACGATACTGCCAAAAGGTTTGAGGCCTACAACTGGCATGTAGTAAGAGATGTTGATGGGCACAACTGGGAGGCAATTGAGAAAGCTGTTGCTGAAGCTAAAAAAGTGACCAATAAGCCAACCCTCATTATTTGTAAAACAACTATCGGCTTTGGCTCTCCCAATAAAGGGGGCAGTGCCTCCTCCCATGGAGCACCCTTGGGAGCCGATGAGGTTAAACTGAGCAGAAAAGAGCTTGGGTGGGAGTGGGAAGAACCCTTCTTTGTCCCCCAAGAGATCTATAAAGAGTGGGACTACACTCAACAAGGCGCTACTCTCGAAGCCGATTGGAACGCCCTCTTTGAGCGCTACAAAAAAGCTTACCCCGCAGAAGCTGCCGACTTTATGCGCCGCCTAAACGGTGACGTACCAGCTGGATGGGAGGAGAAGTTTGATGCCTTCATCGCTAACTGGCAGGAAGAGGGAGTTAAGGTTGCCTCGCGTAAAGCTTCCCAGATGGTGTTAGACCACCTAGGACCCGACCTTCCTGAGATGGTGGGAGGGTCGGCGGACTTGGCCCCCTCTAACCTCACCATGTGGAAAGGCTCTAAGGTTATAAACGGAAAAGATGCGAGTGGAAACTACCTCCACTACGGAGTGCGTGAGTTTGCTATGAGCGCTATTGCCAACGGCTTAGCCCTCCATGGTGGAATTCACCCCTACACTGCCACTTTCTTAATCTTTATGGAGTATGCCCGTAACGCCGTCAGAATGTCGGCCTTAATGGGGCTCCGCACCACCTACATCTACACCCACGACTCAATCGGTCTCGGTGAAGATGGACCCACCCACCAGCCCGTCGAGCAGGCTGCCATGCTCCGCTTAACTCCCAATATGGAGTCGTGGAGACCGGCTGATGCTGTTGAGACTGCAGTTGCTTGGAAACGGGCAATCTTAAGGAAAGAGGGGCCTGTCGCCCTGATGTTGAGCCGTCAAAACCTCACTCCACTCGAGAGAGATGGGGAGCAACTGGCCAACATCGAGAAGGGGGGCTACGTCCTCTATGAGACCAATGCCAACCCCGAGCTTATCTTCGTTGCCACCGGTAGTGAAGTGGAGCTGGCCCTTGAAGCTGCTAAACGCCTTGAGGGGGAGAGTCGCTCAGTGAGAGTTGTCTCGATGCCCTCATGTGAACTCTTTGATCGCCAAAGTGATGAGTACCGTGAAGCGGTTCTCCCCAAAGCGATCACCAAACGGGTTGCCGTTGAGGCCTTAGCTGCCGACTACTGGTACAAGTATGTTGGTCTAGAGGGACGAATCATTGGGATGCGGAGCTTTGGAGACTCAGCTCCTGCCGAAGAGCTCTTTAAATTCTTTGGTATCACCAGTGATGCCGTTTACGAAGCAGCTAAAGAGATCCTTTAAGAGTTAATGTTAATAGTTGGGCCCCGCGAGAGCGGGGCCTATTTTATGAGCTCCTTAGCGTAAACTTCACGGTAAGTACGATAGTCCGACTCCATCAGTGAAATTCTATTCACCCCCGTTATATACCCCTTAGATGGTGATATGGGGGTGTTGTCCTCATCAACAACTACTTGACGGGCTATCGTAACGTGGGGGCGGAAGGGGCGCTGATCAAAATCGTATCCCTCATCCAAGAGACGATTACAGAGGCGCTCACGGTATTCTAAAAGGGGAGGGGAATCCTCAATACCGACCCACCAAAGGGCGCTGCGTCCCCGTCTAAAAGAGCCGAGCCCTTGCAACTTAAGCTCAAAAGGTTCCCCTTCAACCTCCCTTAAGAGGGTGCTGAGGTGGGCGCTGTCGGCCATTGAGACCTCCCCTAGAAAAGCTAAGGTGAGGTGGAGTTTGTCGGGGGCAACAAAACGCCCCTCAAGGGCAACCTCCTCTAACCTCCGTTGTTGATCTTGGAGGTAGCTGAGGGCCCCAGGGGGGAAGTTTATAGCGATAAAGAGGCGCATTTATTAACCGACCGGCTTACTCTCTAGGCGAGAGACGAGCTCAATTTGGGCTGCCTGCATCCTCACCGGTGACAGATTTCTAATAATCAGGGCAAAGTCGTCGTAGACCATCTCCCCAATCTTATAGAAGGCTTGGGGAATCCCTCCGGCTCTATGGGGGGAGAGGATACACCCCTCTGCCTGTCGCAAGCGGTGGTCTTTGTCGAAAGGCTCACTGGGGAAGACATCGGTAGCAGCCAAGAATCTCCCCTGCTCAATCTGGTTGGTGAACTCTTCAAAGTCGACAACAGCTGCTCGGCTCATAAGGAGTACTTTAGAGCCCTCTTTAATCAGGTCAAACTCACGCTTGCCCAAGAAGCCTTGGTTCTCACTCGTCACTCCGGCCATGATGAAGATAAATTCGTTGTTGGCTAAGAGTTCATCTAAACCAACCGGGGTACAGTTGTGTTCCCGAATTACGTTCTCGGGGAGCCAGGGATCGTAGACTTCGACGGGACAATTAAAGGGTTCAAGGAGGGGGCGGAGGCTTCTGCCCAAGAGGCCAAAGCCGATTATTCCCACCTTAGAGCCACTTAAGAGGCGCGAAGAGTGGTTCCCCTCAAGGACATAACGCTCACGTCCTTCTCTAAAGCGCATGTGTTCCCAAGTTATACCGCGACTAAGGTCAATCGCCAGCGCTAGAGCCATCTCAGCGACCGGTTGGGCATAGACCTCGCCACAGTTGAGGACCCGAATGTTGCGCCGAAAGCACTCCCTGTAGTCGATGTTTTGGTAGAAGTTTCCCTCAACGTTGAAAATAACTTTCAAGTTGGGGGCTTTGTCGAGGCGCTCTTTAGGCATTGCTGTTTGGCCAATAATGGCGACAGCCTCCCCCAAGTGCTCCTCAAACATAGCCGCGCTCATCCGCTCCTCATCGCTGTAGACGAGACGGGCAATCTTCTCAATTTCAGCCCTTTTAGCGGGGGTAAAGATTCTCTCTAGGGTTTGTGGATAGGGGTCGCAAATAATTAGCGGTTTTTTCTCACTCATAGTATCCTCTCTTAATGTTGAAATTTTTCCCAAAGGGGGTCTAGGGCCTCACTAACCCTTTCAAAGAGTTCTGCCTTGGCCTGGTAGGCCCCTTTATGTTTTAAATTGGGTTCATAGAGTTGCCCCAGAGTGACCATCTGACTAGAGGCCTCCTCCAGCGAGGAGTAGGTGCCACTGGCGACAGCGGCTGAGAGGGCAGCCCCTAAAGCCCCCAACTCACCGGCTGTTACTACCTGAACTGGAATCTCAAAGATATCGGCAAAGATTTGGATCCAGAGAGGGGAGGCGACGACACCGCCAGCCAAGCGGACCGCAGTAGTGTGGCTCCGGTTAGCCAAGAGACGGTTGAGGTGGATTTTGTGACCAAAGGCAATCCCCTCGAGAACCGATCGCACCATCTGGGGGCGAGAGTGGTGGGAGCCCACCCCAATGAGGGAGGCTCTACCGAGGGGGTTGTGGGTAGCCCCGTAGAGGTAGGGGAGGAAGACGATATTTTGCTCGTCAGGGGCCACTTCTGCCGCGAGGTTGTCACAATAGGCGTAGGGGTGAATCCCTAGACGCTTGGCTTCAATAGCCTCTTGCGTTAAGAAGGTGTTTATAAACCAAGCGTGGTTACTGGCTGAAGTAGGAGAGCTCTCCTCTATAACGTAGTAGTCGTCTAAGCAGTAGAGGGAGTTCATCATGATTGAGCGGTTAAGGACCGGTTTTTTACTTATATATTCGTTGATACTCCACGTGCCGGCAATAACGGCAATATTATCTTCGTTGGTTATATCCATCGCTATGGCACAAGCATCAATGTCAAACATTCCACCAGCGACCGGGGTCCCTGCCTTGAGTCCCGTTAAGCGGGCCGCCTCTTGGCTAATAACCCCACACCTGTCTGCTGAACCGACCAAGGGGGGGAGGTTGTCCCAAAGGTGGTCGAGGTTGAAGAGCTTGAGGAGCTCTTTGTCAAAACTCTTAGTGGCACAGTTGAGGAGGTTACTCCCCGAGTAGTCGGTTATTTCGGCTAGGGCCTCACCCGTTAATCTGAAGCGGATATAATCTTTTACTTCAAAGATCCACTTGAGGTTATCGAGGCGCCCCGGCTCGTTATCTTCAAGCCAGTTGAGAAGCGAGACGGGCTGGCAGGCCAAGATATCTTGATAGTTCTTCTCAAAAACTTTATCGGCTGTCCCATCTTTTTGCCACTTGAGGGGGTATTGCCAGGCACGGCTGTCGGTCGAGACAATCCCATTACCGAGGGGCTTTTCATCTTTACCCCACATGTAGAGCCCTTTGCCGTGGCCGGTACAGGCGACTCCTACAATCTCTTCACTTTTAAGACCACTTTTAAGAAGAGCTTCTTTGATTACTTTAGCGGTAGCTAGCCACAGCTCTTCCATATTACGTTCAGTGAAACCGGTCTTGGGGGTGAGCATCTCCAGAGAGATTGAAGATTTTGCAATTTCTACCCCTTTTTCGTCAAAAATAGCCGCTTTGCTGAGGGTTCCACCGTTATCAACACCTAAAAAATATCTGCCCATTTTTGCCTCTCTCAAATCATTTTGTCTCCTCTTACGGTAGAGCCCTTTAGGGGGGATGTCAAGGAAATTTGTCTGTGAAATCGATTGTGCAATCGATTTCAGACTTGACAACCCCCGATTCTGTGTTAGTGTGAAAGTTACATCATTACAAAAGGAGAGATGTATTATGAAAAGATTTCTAGTACTTCTAATGGTCTTGGTTACACTAACCGGGGCTATCTTTGCTGCAGGCCAAGTAGAGGCTAAGAAAGAGGGAATTACCATTGGAATGACAGTTCCTGGGCTTCAGTTCCCCTTCTTTATCACCATGCAGAATGAGGCAGTCGCCCACGCTAAGGAGATTGGGGTTACCCTCCTAACTCACGACTCACAGAACAACTCTGCCATGCAGATGGCTGCTGTTGAGAACTACATTGCTCAAAAAGTGGACGGAATTCTTATCTCCCCACTGACTGAGGACTCCCTAGTTCCCGCCATTGAGGCTGCTGTTGCTGCGGGTATTCCTGTAGCCACCGTTGACCGCAAAGCTAACACCGATGTTATCTTAGTCCACGTTGGCGCCGACAACGTTGAAGGTGGTAGAGCTGCTGGTCGCTTTGTTGTTGAGAAGTTAGGTAACAAAGGAACCGTAATTGAACTCGAGGGAACCCCTGGTGCTTCCTCCGCCATTGACCGCAAAGCTGGTTTTGATGAGATTGTTAACGCTTCTAACGTTAAAATCTTAGTTAGCCAAACTGCTGATTTCTCCCGCTCAAAAGCTCAGAACGTTATGGAAAACTTAATCCAAGTTTACCCCAACTTCGACGCTGTTTTCGGAGCTAACGATGAGATGATCATTGGTGCTATCGAAGCTATGTTGAGTGCTGGCATTGACCCCTCAACCAAAGTGACAATCGGTTTTGACGCCGATAGCGACGCATTTGTCTACATGAAAGAGGGCAAACTCAACGCCACCATCGACCAGTATCCTGGGCAACAGGCAAGCAGAGCTATGGACGTCTTAGTTGACTACATCAAAACAGGTCGAAAGCCTGCTGATAAGCTTCAGTTTATTAGCCCCCTTCCTGTTACGAAGTAAAAAAATCTCTTATTGGGAATTATGGAGCCACGCGTGTGGCTCCATAATCCTATCTACCAAGGAGTCCACAAATGGAAAGTTTATTGAAGATGTCGGGGATCTCTAAGTCATTTCCTGGTGTGAGAGCTCTCAAAGATGTCGATTTTGACCTTAAGAAGGGAGAGCTACATGCGCTAGTAGGTGAAAACGGGGCTGGAAAGTCTACCCTTATAAAGATTCTCTCAGGGCTCTACAAAGCCGATGAGGGGACATTAGTGTTGAGGGGTGAAGAGTTAAAGACAACTGGTCTGCGTGAGATGATTGGGCATGGCATCGGAATTATCTATCAGGAACTTAACCTCATTCCATACCTATCGGTGGCTGAGAATATCTTTTTAGGGAGGGAGCCGAGGACAAAGCTGGGGACAATTGATTGGCCTAAGCTCTATAAGATGACGCAAGCTGTATTAGACCCCTTCCAACTCAATATTAAACCACGCCAAAAAGTTGCTTCACTAGGGGCAGCTTACCAGCAGATAGTTGAGATTGCTAAAGCTCTCTCCCTCAATGCTGAAATTTTAGTGATGGATGAACCAACGGCAGCTCTAGCCGGGTTTGAGGTGGAGCGCCTCTTTGAGATTATTGGGCGCCTTAAAAAAGAGGGAGTTTCAATTATCTACATCTCCCACCGCCTCGATGAGGTCCACCATTTAGCTGACCGCATCACCATCTTACGCGATGGAGAGAAGGTCGTAACAAAAGCCCGTGGGGAGATGACCAACGACGAGATGATTAAACACATGGTTGGTCGTGTCCTAGAAGAGCAATACCCTCAATACGACTCGGTACGGGGAGAACCGGTACTCGAAGTCAAGGGACTTACCAAAGCGGGGGTGTGTGAAGATGTCTCTTTCACCGCTTATGCAGGTGAAATTTTAGGTTTTGTAGGCTTGGTTGGTGCAGGGCGCACAGAGATAATGCAGACCATCTACGGCTATTTAAAGAAAGATCAAGGGGAAATTTTCCTCCATGGCAAACCAATCAAGATTAAAAACTGTCGGGATGCAGTGACCCAAGGGGTTGGGTTGCTCCCAGAAGAGCGAAAGCAACAAGGGTTAGTTTTAGGGATGAATATCTTTGACAATGCTGCCTTAACGGTCCTTGACCTCTACTCTAAGTTTGGGGTGCTACAGAAGCGCAAAATCGCCCACGAAGTTAACACCATGGTTGAGAGCATGAATATTAGAACCCCCTCAATTCGTCAATTGGTGATGAACCTCTCGGGGGGAAACCAGCAGAAGGTTGTTTTGGCTAAGTGGTTTGTCCGCCAATGTGATGTCTACATTTTTGATGAACCGACGCGTGGAATTGACGTTGGAGCCAAAGTTGAGATCTACCGGTTAATGCAAAATCTCGCCAAGCGAGGGGCAGCGGTAATTATGATCTCATCGGAACTCCCCGAAGTTATGAATATTAGTGACCAAGTTGCCGTTGTCTTTGAGGGTAAGTTGGTTAAGAAATTTAAGAAGGGCGAATTGAACGAGGAAGAGGTGATGCAATATTCCCTCGGATTACACGAAGGGCGTGAAGCCTAATACACTGAGATACCAAAGGAGCACTGTTACACAATGGCTACTAAAATTGATTATAAGCAGATAATTAAGAACAATGGCGTCATAATCGCCTTTTTAATTATCTGTATAGCGTTGGCAATAATGTCACCCGTTTTCTTCACACTTAACAACATTATGAATATCTTTCGACAAACATCAATCTATGGGATTATTGCTGTTGGAATGACATTCGTCATCTTAACTGGAGGAATTGATCTCTCAGTGGGCTCTATTTTAGCCTTCTCCGGGGTTATTTGTGCCGGTTTAATGAAACGCCACGATGCCCCCATTTTCCTGGCCGCTTTAGCTGCAATTGGCGTGGGAGCTGGTATGGGACTGGTAAACGGTCTCTTGATTACCTTGGGGAAAATTGCCCCCTTCGTCGTTACCCTAGGGATGGTAACTATAGGGCGCGGTTTAACCCTTATCTACACCAATGGATACCCCATCAGTGGTTTCTCTTCCGAATTTAGGAAGCTTGGAGGGGGGTATGTGGCAGGTATTCCAATTCCCGTCATTATCTTCCTCATAACAGTCATTATCGCCTGGTTTATCCTCAACCACACAAGGTTAGGGCGCTACACCTATGCGATAGGGGGTAACGAGGAGACCGTTAAGTTGTCGGGGATTAACGTCAACTTCTTTAAAACTGCCGTTTATGTCATAGTTGGAATAACCTCGGCCCTTAGCTCTCTAATTCTCTCGAGTCGCCTAAACTCAGCTGAAGCAGTGGCAGGGCAGGGGTATGAGCTCGACGTTATTGCTGCCGTTGTAATTGGGGGAACAAGCTTAACAGGGGGGCGTGGTTCAATTCTTGGAACCTTGATAGGAGCCCTCCTAATTGGGGTAATTAACAACGGGATGAACCTGTTGGGAATCTCCCCCTACTTCCAGCAAGTTGTTAAGGGAGCCTTAATTATTGGAGCCGTAATATTAGATCGTCTACGAGATGATACAAAATAACTTTTTAGTGAGGTATTATATATGAGTAAGAAAGAGATTCAATTAGCATTTGAGCAGGGGAAGGGGATTTTCCGTTTGGCCCCCAACTGGGTGCCCCGCTCCTTCTGTGTCCCTGGTCGTCGCATTAAACTCCACCCCGATGATTACTACGCCCTTGGTGGCGAGCGAGGAGGAATTGATGAGCGGTGGTTCAGTTCAACCACCCCTGCCGATAACGGACCTCTCACTAGTGAGAACGAGGGGCTCTCCTTTTGTGTCTGGGAAGATGGTGGCCAGACAAAAAAGTTCCTCCTACGTGACGCTGTTGATGAGCTCAAAGGGGCTCTAATTGGGGAGAGATTGTGGAAAACTTACGGCAAGTGGCCGATGTTTAGCAAATTCTTTGACAACAAGGGACCGCTTCCTCACCACATCCACCACCGCGACGAGCACGCTGCTAATGTGGGCGAGATGGGTAAGCCTGAGGCCTATTACTTCCCACCCCAGTTGAACAACCACGGTGGCGACTTCCCCTACACCTTCTTTGGTCTTCAGCCCTCAGTCACCAAAGAGCAGGTTAAAGAGGCTCTGATGAACTTTACCAAAGGGGACAACAAGATTACCGACCTCTCGGCAGCTTATAGGCTAACTGTTGGGACAGGCTGGGACGTCCCTCCCGGAATCCTCCACGCCCCCGGTAGTATGTGTACCTATGAGCCCCAGATGGCGAGTGACGTCTTTGCGATGTACCAGTCTCTAGTTAACGACGCCATCATTGAAGAGGAACTCTTATGGAAGAACACTCCCAAAGACAAGGTGGGTGACTTCGACTACCTCCTTGATGTAATCGATTGGGAAGCCAACGTTGACCCCCTCTTTGCTGAGAAACACTTCATGGCACCCCGCCCGGTGAGACCTGAAGCTGAGATGAATGCTGCAGGGTATAGTGAGCAGTGGATTGTCTACAAGTCAGCTGCCTTTAGTGCTAAAGAGCTGACCGTCTTCCCCGGTGCCGAAGTTGTAATTAAAGACGCAGCCGCCTATGGGATGTATGTGATTCAAGGTCACGGTAAGTTTGGAGTGTGGGATGTAGAGACCCCCGCCCTGATCCGCTTTGGTCAGCTCACCTACGATGAGTTCTTCGTCAGTGAAGGGGCTGCCAAAGAGGGGGTTAGGATTGTTAACCCCTCCAAGAGTGATCCACTTGTGATTCTTAAACACTACGGAGCTGGAAATCCCGACTTAGGACTCTAGAAGAGAGAGTTTGGATGGTATCGCTAAAAGATGTTGCAAAAATTGCGGGAGTGTCACCCTCGACAGTCTCGAGGGTGATAAACCGCACTGTCTTCGTTAGTGAAGAGACCCGCATAAAGGTTGAAAAAGCGATAGCTGAAGTCAATTACCGTCCAAACCTCCTAGCTCAAAGTCTGAGACTCAAGGTGACTAAGAACATTGGTCTCCTTGTGCCAGCTATAGACCACCCCGCTTTCAGCCTCTTAATCGATAATATCGAGGCGAGTGCTTCAAAGCGGGGACTTAACCTTCTTATTTTCAATACCCACAACGACTACAAACGAGAAGCTGAAGCTATCGACATGTTGTTGGGGCAGAATATCAACGGGATTATCTTCTGTCGTGTCTCTGATGAGAGTTATATTGATAACCTTTCGCGGGCCTACTCAATCCCGATGGTTGTTATCGACAGGGCTTACGACAACGAAAAAATCCCCAACGTAACCCTCGATAACTACCAAGCAGGGGCTTTGGCCGCACAACACCTCCTTGATGTGGGGTGTCGGCGTATAGCGACAATAACTGGTAACTTTAAGATTAACTTGTCGCGTGACCGCTATGCCGGTCTTGTAGAGACCCTCGCTAAAAATGGGGTCCAGTTTGACGAGCGCCTCCTGTGGAAGGGAGGTTTTACTTACGAGGCAGGAATTGATGGGGTTAACCACTTCATCGAGGAGGGGCTTGAGTTTGACGGATTGTGGGGACAAAATGATATGGTTGCCATAGCTGCAATCTCAACTCTAGTTAAGCGTGGTTTGAGGGTTCCCGAAGATGTGGCGGTGATAGGAATGGATGATGTCCGCTTCTCTGAAGTCTATAATCCATCCCTTTCTACCATCTACCAACCCTTCGCCGAGATGAGTGATATCGCTGTCGACTATATCGATAAACTGACCAGTGGCGAGACGATAGCGCAAAACAAAGTGCGCTTACAGCCCTCTCTGGTGGTGAGGAATTCAACTTTAAAGGGATAATAATGGACCGTTATAAAGAGTTAAAAGAGGCCGCCTTCTTAGCCAATATGGAGATTTATAAACACAATTTAGCCCTCTTTACCTGGGGGAATGTTTCGGCTATCGACCGTCAAGCGGGTGTTTTCGCCATTAAACCATCAGGGGTTCCCTACGATGTTTTGAAGGTAGACGATATTGTGGTGGTCGACCTAGAGGGGAGGGTAGTTGAGGGTAAACTGCGCCCTTCAAGTGATATGGCGACCCACCGGGTCCTCTACCTCGCTTTTGAAGAGATTGGTGGGGTGACCCACACCCACTCCCCCTATGCCGTAGGGTGGGCCCAAGCGGGGCGCGATGTACCAATCTTTGGAACAACCCATGCCGACCATACCCACTTAGCAATCCCCTGTACCCCAATTATGGGGCGCGATCAAGTGGAGGGTAATTATGAGCTTGAGACAGGCTACCTAATCACAAAGCTCTTTGCCGATAAGAATCCCATCGAACAGCCGATGGTACTGGTCGCTGGCCACGGTCCCTTTACTTGGGGCAAAAGTGCCCAAGAGTCGATCTACAATGCAATAGTGTTAGAGGAGATTTGTAAGATGGCCCTCTTCACTTTGACCATCAATCACAACGCCCAAGAGCTCCCCTCCTACTTGAGGGAGAAGCACTATAGTCGTAAACATGGTCCTAATGCCTACTATGGGCAGGAGGAAGATTAGAGCATCTTAACATAGCTGTTGATAATCTCAGAGCAACCGTTAGTGTGGAAGGCGAGAACTTTGATTTCACGTTGATAACTCTGGGGTGAGTCGCTTGCGTGGGCGGTGTTAACCATAATATCGGTGCCTAGTTCTCTACGTATTGTCCCTTCGGGGGCCTTGTGGGGGTCGGTCGGACCCAACACATCTCTAATTCTAGATGTTGCATTCTCCCCCTCGTAGACGATAATCATACACTGCACACTTCCCGGCTCATCGAGTTTTTCAACCGGGGTGGCACTGGGGCGAGAACCACTCATAAACTCAACAATCTGCTCAAATTGGTCGATTGCATACTCTTGTCCAAACCCCTTTTCGAGACTCTCAAGGCTCTCTTCGCTGAGGGTGATGGAGAACTTCTTTTCAAGGAGCTCTTTCCCCTTCTTTGCAATAACCCCCGATAACTTCTCCTTAAGGCTCTCACGCACTGGACCATAAAACTCCATCGCTTGGGCCACCGAGAGGCGCATAACCTTCACCCCTACAATTCTAAGTCCGGTACGGCTAAACATATCGAGGATTGTTCCAGGGCGACTTGAGGCGTAGCGCCAGTTGTCGGGCTTTATAATCACCAGTGTGCGTTCAACCTGATTAGGGTGGGGGTAGGTCATATTTTCAACAATATTGGGTTGTCCCGGTAACCAAGGGGCTAAGAGCTTAAAAAACGAGTCGGCATGGGCTTGAAGCCGGGGGGTGAGGATGGCAGGTTCAAAGTAGGTGATGCGGTTGCGGTTTTGTTTGTCGTAGATTAAGTCGGCATAG
The DNA here is from genome assembly GCA_012838895.1 of Spirochaetales bacterium. GTDB lineage: Bacteria > Spirochaetota > Spirochaetia > Sphaerochaetales > Sphaerochaetaceae > DUOJ01. The sequence goes on along the minus strand of DUOJ01000025.1, from coordinate 7,954 downwards.
GTGTCACGAATTGTCTCTCCCGTAAACGACTCAAGCCCCCTGTTTTCAGAGTAGAGGGCACCACAGATATCACTCAGTTGCTTACACGGGTCAACGCCCCTAAAGATCAACATCAATGTGCGATGGGGGCGCCCCCCATTGGGACCAACGCTCTTTTCAACATAAGAGGCGAGGAGATGCATAGCGGCCGGGTATTCAGGGCGTGTTTGGGTGAGGAGACTCTCTGCATAGGCTTTGGCAAGGCCCTCATCAAAGGCGATAATCTGAGCCCCTACCAAGGAGAGGTTAGACTGACTCAAGAGGCGACTTAAAACTCCCCCAGTGCGACTCTTAGCAACAGTATAGGGGGTTAGTAAAACATAAGAGAGGCTCTCTTTCATAGCATTGAATCTCCTAAAATGTGTAGCTATTATGATATGATAAGGAACCTAGTTTGTCCATAAGACAAAAGGTGTAAAATATGGTTAGATAGGGGAGGAGGTAGAGAGATGTTTAATGATGGCAGAGAGTGGTACTGGTTGAATGAACCACAACACACCTTTAAGGATGGGTATTTGAAACTAACCTGTGAGACCGAGACCGATTTTTGGCAAAGGACCCACTACGGATTTCGGCGCGATAACGGTCACGCCCTTTTGACTAAAGTTAAAGAAGACTTTTCGCTCACTGTGCGGTGTAGTTTCTTGGGGAAATTTCCCTACGATCAAGCTGGAGTGATGGTTAGAATTGATGAAGAGAATTGGATAAAGAGTTCACTCGAGTGGGAGAACAGTGAGTACTCCCGTTTGGGTTCAGTCGTCACCAATCTCGGGTACAGCGATTGGGCAACCCGCGATGTCCCTTCAACAATTGAGGTTGTCTGGTATAGGGTTCAAAGCAAAGGCCCCGATATCTACATCGAAACAAGTTTTGATGGAGAGAAGTGGGAACAACTAAGGGTAATTCACCTCCACGCCTACAAAGGGGAGGTAGCCATAGGTCTTTATGCCTGTTCACCCCACACCGGGGGGTGTGAGGTGACCTTCAGTAATTTAGTGATTGGCCCTAGTGAGTGGAACTAAGTGCCTCAAATTTATTAGCAATTGAATCGAAGAGACTCTGTGGGTGGGGTGAAGTGCTCCACCCACTCGCTTTATAAATCTTCTCCCTTAGAGAGAGCCCTTCGAGTGACTCTTGAAATTGTTGGTCCCGCGCTTCACGCTTCCCATTGCCATCGAGAGCTTTAAATTCGAGGGCTACCAAGTAGGCCTCTCCAATGAGGTCCCAAGGAAGATTTAACGCCTCACCCTTCACAATAATTCCCATTAGACGGTCTTCCCAGTGGAGCTTACGAGGTAAATCGCGTCCCACCCTGAAGATGGAGTCGCCCAATGCTTGGTTTTTGAACCTTGAGAGGAGGTCTTCAACGTGGTCGTTGAGCTCCTCTTTAGTGAAAACCCCCTTATGGAGTTGGCAAAGGATCGCCGTTGATTGCCCCATAGTTTGACGCACCCGGTCAAGGAGAGCCTCATCACCTAACACATCGGCAATAAATTCACGTTCAGGGTATTTTTGGAACCCCCAATAGGCGGCTGTTGCGTGCCCCATGTTGTGGATGTAGAGCTTGCGGTCGACATAGGCCTCCATCGGAGCTACCGGTCTTAAATCGGCTACAGCGGGAATTGGATTGAGGAACCCCTCGCGGTTGACAAAGAGGTCGTTGTGGGGCTCCGCCCTTATAATCAGGGGGTCGCTTCCACTCTGGATGGGTACCATCTTCCCTATACTCGTCTCAATTAGCCCCACATACCCCTTGAGTGGGAAATCTGGGGGAAGGTATTGTTGAAGGAGGGAGGTGACAAAAGCGGCCCCATTGTGGATATTCTCAGCTAAGATGATATCGAGGGGAGCATTTTTGTCAGCTTTGTAACGCTCATTGATTGCTGTTGCCAGCTGTTTAGCTATATGGGGCCAGACGTTCTTCCCCACCGAAACCCCCATAAGGGCGCAGTTGCCAATGGCTTGGTTTACAGCCTCTTGGTCGTTGGCATTAATGGCGTTAACCCCCTTAATGGGGATAAGTTCCACTGCATCGTTAAATACTGTCTCAACAACATACTCCCCCTTGGCGTTGAGGGCGCTAATTAAACGCTCATCAATATCGATAAAGGTGACCTTATAGGAGGCGCGGGCAAAGACTTGTCCCACAAATGAGCGCCCAATATTGCCTCCTCCCCACTGTACAAATAGTTTTTCCATTACATTCCCTCGGTCATTTGGCGATAAGCTTCTAGGGCCGGTTGAAGAAGGCGTGCCTTCTCACCAACCTCTTTTTCGTGGTAGGTGCCTCCATGGTACATACAGGTGTATCCCCCAGAAGTAGCTCCCCATGCACATATTTCACGCATCTCGATTTGCTCTGGCCCCTTTTTGTTGAAGTGGGTAGCGAGGGCAACTAAGGCTCCCCCCACAAAGTTATCACCACAACCGGTGGTATCTTTACGTAGTGAGGGGTCAGCTCGCATTAAATCGTCGATATAGGTGTTGACCGGCATCGAGGCGAGCTCGTGTTTAGCAATCAATTTACCGGTGGAGTAGACCAACATATCGAGGGCACCTCGGGTTATTATTAGGGCACCCACCCCAAATCTGATCAGCTCATGGGCGGCTTCAAAGATCTCGGTTTTGCCGCTCAATTTTAGAGCCTCTTCCTCATCAACCAAAAGGAGGTCGATATTCTTGTAAGCTTCATCGCTTCCTAAGGGCCACCTTTGACCCGGATTAGCCCTCTCGTTACGAAAGTCGTAGACGGTTCCTACAACTGTGATTATCCCCCGCTCTTTTGCTTTAGCCAAAACGGTGGCGAGTTCATCGTGGAGTTGAGGGACTAGGGCGGTCCCTCCAAGTAAGATTAAATCGGCATCGTAAAATGAATCAGCAAGGTCGTTACTCCCAAAGTAGCCTGCGGCGCCAATGGTGTTGATAAACGAGCGCTCCCCCTTCCCGTCACGTTGGGTGGGGTCGTCAAAGACCTCGGTCGTCGCCGTTCTCTCTCCGGCTACCTCTTTAAGGTAGGTCTTTAGAGGGGTGTTTTTGACAGCATCTCTAACCCTATTTGCCAGCTCATCTTTACCGACTGCTCCATGAAAGGAGACCTCTACTCCAGCTTCAGCTAAGATTTGAGAGGCGTGGACAAGGGCCACAACAGCGGGTCCCCCGAGGTTTACAACATCGGGTTCTCTCCCTTTAGTAAGCTCTTCTAAAATATCAGAGTAGGGGCGGTTGGCAAATTTTTGAAGCTCTTCACTAAAGACGAGTCCCCCTTCGATGAGTCCTCCATCGCCAGGTTCTTTGCTCCAAAGCTTTGTATAAGCCTCGTCTTGGTAAGAGCAATCCATATAAATAGAGTCGATTAGACAACATCCTGCACCAGATATCTTCATACCTACCTCCTATGTGTAGTGTCATTATAGTGGATAAAGGGGAGAGTTAGAAGACTTTTTACCCATTGAGGTAAAGGGTTAAATAGTCTATCTTCCTCATCATGCACTCAATTGTACTATTTGATCTCGATGGGACCCTTTTAGACACCTCAGAAGGTATTTTCGCAACAGCCAATAAGACCATGGTGCGTCTTGGCTTTGAGCCAGTTGATGAGGTGAGTCTACGCCGCTTTGTGGGTCCCCCTTTAGCTACCTGTTTCAAAGTTGCTTGTGGCCTTGAAGAGGAGTATATCGAAGAGGCGTGCCATATCTACCGTGAAATCTACGATAAGCAAGGGGCTAAGTTTAGGGCTAAAGTCTACGATGGTATAGTTGAACTCCTAGAGAACCTAAAGGGGCAAGGGGTTGTTATGGCAGTGGCTACCCTCAAGTATGAGGTGTTGGCGATTGACGTATTGGACCACTTCAAATTGCTCCCTTTCTTTGAAACAGTAGTTGGTGCCGATTATGGAGGGGAGTTAACCAAAGCTGGTATCATTGCCAAAGCGATGCGACGCTTAGGGGAAGATGACCACTCTAAAGCGCTGATGGTGGGCGATACCCAGGTTGACCTTGAGGGCTCGCTTGAGTCGAAGCTCAAATTCGTAGGGGTTGATTGGGGATTTGGCTTTACTAAAGGTGCATCTCTCGAAAGAGAGGGGCATGTCTTAGGGATGATTGAGGCCCCTCACCACCTCTTACCTCTCCTCTAATTTAAAGAGAGCCCCCAGCTCGATGTAGTGGGCAACATTAGTAGCCATCCCTTTTAACTCCTCATCGGTTAGCTCACGCACCACTTTGGCTGGAGAGCCCATTAAGAGGGAGCGGGGAGGGTAGCTCTTGTTGGGGGGGACGACACTCCCGGCTGCAACGAGAGAGTGTTCACCGATTACTGCACCATCTAAAATAATTGACCCCATCCCAATTAGTGAGCCACTTCCAACTGTGCAGGCGTGGAGGATGGCTCCGTGCCCTACAGTAATATCTTCTCCTAAGTGGGTAGGCATCCCCTCAGAGACGTGGATTACGACATTATCTTGAATATTGGTTCCCCGTCCGACCCGGATAGGGGCCATATCCCCCCTTAGGGTAGCGCTATACCAGACGGTGGTATCACTCTCGAGGGTGACATCGCCCACAATTGTTGCATTTTCAGCGATGAAAAGGGCTTTAGTAGCCTTAGGGTAGATCTCTTTAAATGGGACTAGCATTGTTTATCCTTGAAAAAGGCCTCCATCAAAAATTTGTATGAATCGTCGATTTGTTGACGCCAATCGGTAGCACTGTTGTGCCAAAATTCAGAGACATAACGACGTACCCCAAGTGACCAAGCCTCCTCTAGCAGGGAAGGGAAGGCAACATGTCCCTTACCGTAGGGGATCTCTCTAAACTTACCAGGGAGACTCTCCTTGATGTGGAGGGCAACAATATGGCCTACTCCTGTAGCGAGATCTTTGTGGGGGTCTTCAGCCCCGTTCACCACGTTGCCTAAATCGGGGTAGATTTGGAGGTAGGGGGAGTTAATCAACTTCACGTAGTGGAGAGCCTTCTCAACTGTGTTCATAAAAGGGGTCTCCATCGTCTCAAAGGCTAGAATTACCCCATATTGAGCAGCCAGCGAGGTAGACTTAGCCAAATTTTCCTCAAAGAGGGCCCGTGTCGCCTCAGTTGACTCCCCATAGTAGATGTCGTAGCCCGCAAGCTGAATAATGGGAATCCCTAAGAATGAGGCAAACTCTAGAGATTTTTCCATTATCTCAAGCGACCTAGCAGCGGTGCTTTTATCGCCCAACGGGAAGCGACGGTGGCCACTTAAACAAATTGAACCAATTGGTAAAATTTCACGAGTTAGAGTGAGGAGTTCACTCTTCTCTTGGTGGCTATAGTCGAGACGACTCAACTTCTCGTCCCCCTCATCGATACTAATCTCGAAAAAGTCGTAACCCACCTCTTTCGCTATTGAGAGCTTCTCTCTAAAAGAGAGGTTATCGGCAAGCGCTTTTTCGTATAGTCCCAGCTGGTAACTTTTCATAATCCCATTATAGCAAAGATGGCCTTTAATGACGACCATTTTGCTTGACTTTTGGGGTAACTAGTATTTCGATTAAGGTATGGATAGAGTGCACATCGGGATTTGTATCGGCACAACCAATATAACCCTTACCCCCTATAGAGTGGGGCAAAAGGGGATTCCTACCACTACCTCCCTCCCCAATCCGCGCCTCTTAAATGGTGAATCCTACAGTTATTGTCAAGACCCTTGGGCGATTGAAGAAGCTATCTTATCTTTACTTAGAGGAGTGGAGGAGAGAGTCGCCTCTATCACCGTTACCGGTCAAGTTCACGGAATTTTGTACTACGATAAGGCAGGGAGGGCCCTCTCCCCCCTCTACACTTGGCTCGACCAGCGGGGGGTTGAGGTCTTGGAGGGGATTACAACGCAACAGCTCCTCTACAACGAGAGTGGATGCCACCTCCCTGCTGGCTATGGATTACTAACTCACTACACCAATCGGCGAATGGGGAAGGTGCCTGCTGGAGCAGTTGGCTTTTGTGGAATCTTAGAGTACATCAGTGCTCGCCTAATTGGGCACCCCTTAGAAGCTTCAGATTCTAGCACTTTAGCAACCTACGGTGGATGGGACGTTGTTTCACAAAAGTACAACCAACACCTCCTTAAAGTAGTCTTGGATAGCGACTCTCCCCAGTTTCTAACTCCCGCTCCCCCCTTCTCAATTGCCGGTTACACCCCAGAGGGGGTGGCTGTTGCCTACCCCGTGGGGGACAACCAGGCTGGATTTTTGGGGATGGTTAGAGAGTGGCATCAAGCGGCCCTTGTCAATGTGGGGACTAGTGGGCAGATCTCTTTCTATAGCGAGGGGGAGAAGGGGCACCCCTCTTTAGAGCTTCGTCCCTTCTTTGGAGAGGGGTTTCTCCATGTGGGGGCTACCCTGACAGCTGGTAAAACCTACGAGACCCTCCAAAGGTTTGTTAAGGGGGTTTTAAAGAGTGGCGCTTTAGACTTATCTACTGATGAGGTTTATCACCTGATGGAGGAGTCGACGCGAGGGATAACGGAGAGCCCTCTAAAGGTTGACCCCCGTCTAACTGGGTCACGCCTCGAAGCTTTGGCCCGGGGCTCTATTGAGAACATCACCCTCGACAACTTCTCTTTGGGGAATTTAGTACTAGCGACTATCGATGGGATAATCAGAGAACTGCTTGATTACACCTTTTTTGAGGTTGATAAAATTGTTGCTACCGGTAGTGCTTTTATAAAAAACAGTCTCTTTACAGCCTCTTTAGAGAGGCTATCTGGGAAAGAGGTGTTTGTAGCGCAACTGGAAGATGGAGCTGGTTTTGGGGCTGCTCTTATTGGTGCCCTCGCTACTAAAGAGCTCTCTTTGGAGACAATCAAAAAGGTTATTGGTGGATGAGATACGAAAAGTTGGGGGAAAAGTCTGTAAGGGCAAATCTCTGTTAAAGCTCATTTTCATGGTATAATGGGAAAGAGGTGAGACATGTCAATTGGAGAGATTAGGCGTCGAACTCGCCAAAAGCGAGTAGAGGAGATAGAGCGTCTTGAAAAGGAGTTAGAGAAACTGCTTAAGAGACACGAGGAGCTCAAACAGTCCCTTTTTGACACAAGTAAAAAAATTAAGGGGAGTCCAGATGCGACTCTTCTCGTCGATGAAACTGAGCAAATTAAGGGGGCAATCTCTGAAATTGTAGTTGAAATCAAAGAGCTTGATTGCCGCCTCCATCGCTTAAAGAAGAGAGCTGAATCAAAAAACTGATTGTAAAGGCTAAAGTTAGGTAGCTTGGCTCTCAGGTCAGATAGTGTTTGGGGGATGTTCAGCCCCACTATTCTATATGGGTGGGGGTGGTCGCTTTATCAAGGGGGCAACCTTTGTAGCGTGCAGGTCTAAAACACAGGCACTACATTTTTAGTAGTGAGAAACCCCCTTTCTCCTACTACGAGTTTGTCTCGCCTCTTTTAGAAGAGGCTCTACTAGCTCCTGAAAAATTAAGTAGTAACAGTTGGTATTTAAGAGAGGAGCTCCAAATGCTCCGTTGGGGGGCTAAAAGGCCCTCATAACCCCTAATTCTACTTGTAGCGTTCGACTCCCTCGGCTACTATTGGTGAAAGGAGGCGGTATGGAGGCACGTTTAATTGGTATTACAGGGGGATCTGGTTCGGGTAAGTCGACAATAGTTCGCAAGATTAGTGTAAGCGTCAACTCGTCTCCAATTCCTTAAGCCACTAATAGCTGTAATACTATTGTCATCTATGTTATTGAGGAGTTGGATATGGGTAGAGTTAATCATTTGTCTTTTGAAGAGAAAGAGAATCGTGAGCAGCTATTGTCTGGTCTTTATTGTTGGCAAGAAGCCACCGGTAACAAATCTATTAAGAAATACTCCCAAGAAAGTGTCTGCTCCTACGAATATTTAAAGCGCTGCATCCATTGGAAAAGGATGCAAAGCCAAAG
>DUOJ01000003.1 GCA_012838895.1 Spirochaetales bacterium | reverse complement strand
TACTTGAGGGGGCGGTTGTCTAAAGCTGATGGGAGGCGAAAGCCGTAGTTAACCAAGTTAAGTTTTCGGCTACGGTCCCCTTCATACATCGCCCCAATTTGGGGGATAGTGACATGTGATTCATCGATAAAGGTGAGGAAATCTCTAGGGAAATAGTTGAGGAGGACCGGTGGGGGTTCCCCCTCCTCACGCTTTCCTAGGGGGCGTGAGTAGTTCTCAATCCCGGAGCAATACCCCAGCTCTTGGAGCATCTCTAGGTCGTACTCTACCCTAGTTTTGAGCCTCTCGGCTTCGAGAGGTTTACCGCTATCGACAAAGTATTGGTGACGCTCAGCCAACTCCTTTCTGATGACCCCGATTGCCTCTTTAACCTGTTCGGGGGGGAGGACAAACTGTTTAGCGGGATAGAGGGTGAACGAGGGGACCCTCTCAATTAGGTCACCCGTTAGGGGTTCGAACCACTCCAAGAGCTCAACTTCATCCCAGTTGAGTCGCACTCGCATAGCGATTTCAAGGTAGGAGGGGTAGATCTCTATCACATCACCTCTGACACGGAAGGCCCCCCTTTGCAAAACCATATCGTTGCGATCGTACTGCATCCGCACCATCTGTTCGAGGTCTTTTTTGTGGTCAAACTTTTGACCCACAGCAAAGTGTTTCACCATATCACTGAGGCTTGAAGGGTTACCTAAGCCATAAATTGAGCTCACTGTGGCCACGATTATAACGTCACGACGCTCCATTAAAGCGACGGTGGCATAGAGGCGGAGGCGCTCAATCTCGTCGTTGATTGAGGTCTCTTTTTCAATATAGAGATCTTTACCGGGGACATAGGCTTCAGGTTGGTAGTAGTCGTAGGTTGAGACAAAGTAGCCCACAGCGTTGTTGGGAAAGAACGACTTAAACTCCCTAAAGAGTTGGGCAGCGAGGGTCTTATTATGGCTTAGAACGAGGGTGGGACGCTGCACCTTCTCGATGATTTTGGCCATTGTGAAAGTCTTCCCTGAACCGGTCACCCCCTTGAGAGTTTGCCTCTCAAACCCCGACTCAATCCCAGCTGCTAAGAGCTCTATTGCCTCTCCCTGGTCGCCAGCTGGTTCGTAATCGGCCACCACCTGAAACTTGCGTGGCATTAAGGAAGGGTCCATTCAAACCTCTCGGGGCGGGTAATCAGTTCAACCTTAAGCTTACTCCTCTGATTACCCCTAATAACGACCATTTCAACTTTATCACCAGGCTGGGTGTTAGTGAGGGCACTGTAAAGGTCGTTGTACTCACCCACGGCAATGCCGTTTATCTCAACAATGACATCCCCTCCGAGGTAGATGATGGAGGTTCCATATTGAACCTGTTGTGTCCCTCCCCGTAGTCCACTCTTCTCGGCCTTCCCTCCAGAGCGTACCTGAGAGACGAGAAGTCCCTGCTCTGTATTTAACTCTGCGTGTTTAACTATACTTGGCTCGAGTTGGACTAGAGTGGCATCGAGCCACCCCCTAATAACCTTGCCGTGGCGAATAAGGTCGGGAATAACAGCTATCGCTGTTTCCACAGGGATGGCAAAGCTAACGCCTTGTCCTTGGCCCGAGGTGGAGTGGATAGTGGTACAGATCCCCACCATCTCCCCTTTACTATTGAGCAAAGGCCCCCCAGAGTTGCCAGGATTGATAGAAGCATCGGTTTGAATCATCCCATTGATGACAATATTGGAGTCGACCCTCACGGGCCTACCAAGTCCACTAATAGTCCCGGTGGTCATCGTGCGGTCGTAGCCAAAGGGGTTACCAATAGCAGCCACCTTTTGGCCAACTTTGAGACTCTTCGATTCTCCAAAGATAATTGGTTTGAGTTGTACGTCGGAGGGGACTTTAATCTTTAAGACAGCGAGGTCGTTCTCTATATCTTGCCCCACTAAGGTCCCTTGGTAGGAGGTGCCATCGTGGAGTTTAACTTCAATCCCCTTGGCACTCTCAACCACGTGGGCGTTGGTGAGGATATAACCATCTTCGTTTATGATTATCCCGGAGCCGGTCCCTTTGGCGGGTAACACCTCCAAGAAGGAGTTGAGGTCAACGGTAATAGTTGTGATGTGGACAACAGAGCGGTTGGCAATCTCGTAGATGGCAATATTGCGCATCTCTTCAGCACTATAGGTGTAGGCGTCGATACCACCAATAAAGACTGAGAGTCCTGGCTCCCCGTAGAATATTTCGTTAACGGTGACACCCGCACGCTCAAGGAGACCCTGCTCCCCCTCCCCCTTAAGGACCTCTTCTAACACCTCTTTTTGTTGCTCTAAGCGGTCCTTACGCTGAAGGGCACGCGTCCACCCAATTATGGCGACAGCGATTAAAATAACCACCACCCCCAAGAGGACTGTTTTTATTATTTTCCAGATAGGTTGACGCAGACGCCGTTTAGCTCTCTCCAACGCATCTCCTCCACACCACTAGTCTACCTATTTTTTTCTCTAGTGTACATCCAAATTTAGAGTGACTTTCCACGAACCCCGCTTGTAGAGGATAAAGGACCAGATTGTGACAACCACATTACTGGTGAGCATCCCAATCCAAATCCCGTTGGTTCCCATGTTAAAGGCTAAGGGGAGGATGTAGCTGAGAGGTACTCTCAAACCCCACAACCTAACGAGGTTAAGGGCCATAATTGAACGGGTCCTGCCACCCCCTTGGAAAGCCCCCAAAAGGACAGTGTAGAGGCTAAAGAAGAAGACTGAAATGGTGGTAAACCTAAACATCTGAAGGCCGTAGGAGACAACTTCACTGTCGTTGACGAAGAAGATAATTATATAGCGGCCATAGATGAGGACTAAGGTCATCCCAATAGCGATAAAGATTCCTATCAACCAGAGCCCAATACGCACCACCTCTTCTGCCTCTTTACTCTCCTTCTCCCCCAATTTTTTCCCCACCATTATGGCTACCCCTTGGCTAATCCCCTGACCCGGCATATTGAAGATCGACTGGACCCGGTT
>DUOJ01000024.1 GCA_012838895.1 Spirochaetales bacterium | reverse complement strand
CAACCCCTTTGATTTAACTAAGGTTTGGTACCATGGGGACTACCCTCTCCATGAGGTGGGCGTCTTAGAGCTTAACCGCAACCCCGAGAACTACTTCCAAGATGTTGAGCAGGCTGCTTTCAACCCGGCTAACATTGTCAACGGAATTGGTTACTCACCCGACCGGATGCTCCAAGGGCGACTCTTCTCCTACGGAGATGCCCAGCGCTACCGCTTAGGGGTTAACCACTACCAGATTCCTGTTAACCGCAGTCGGATCGAGACTAACCACTACCATCGCGACGGGTTTATGAGGATGGATGGTAACTTTGGTGGCAAAACCCACTACAACCCCAACACCACTGGTGAGTGGCGCGATCAAAATGAGTTAAAAGATCCTCCCTACGATGGTAAGGGGCCAATAAATCACTACGACTACAGAGAAGATGATGATGTCTACTATGAGCAAGCTGGTAAACTCTTCAACTTGATGGGCAAAGATGAGCAACAGCGCCTATTTGAGAACACTTGCAGGAATATGCAAGGCACTACCCTCCTAGTCCAGAAGCGCCATATCCGGCACTGCTACCTAGCAGATCCAGCTTATGGCGAGGGGGTAGCTAAAGCCCTTGGCGTCGACATCAAAGAGGTCGATATGAACGACACCTACGGAGCTCGTGGGTAATAGAGACAAATACCTAAAGAGCCGGTAGATTCTACCGGCTCTTTTAGTCCCCTAGTTTGAGTTTCTCCCAAAAGAATTGATTATCTCCCAAAATTTGGTATAATATGGGAGAGTATGGCAAAGGTGGGAGATAATGCGCCATTTTAACTACGAAAAACTAAGAGAAAATTTATGGGATGGGAAAATTGTTTCGCTTGTCGCACAGATTCGTGAACACAAGGGAAAAGAGAGTCTATACCTCAATCAAAAACCAATAGTTTTAGAGCGCCTTGTAGAAATAGCAAAGATTCAAAGCACTGATAGCTCGAACAAAATTGAGGGTATTGGGACTTCAAATGCTCGAATGAAACAATTGGTAGGAGAGAAAGCAGCCCCACTTAATCGAGACGAGCAGGAGATTGCCGGATATCGTGATGTTCTTAAAACAATCCACGAGAACTATGAAAATATCCCTCTTAAATCTTCCGTCATCCTCCAATTGCACCGCGACCTCCTTGCCTATAGCGATAAAACCTTTGGAGGAAGATTTAAGAATACTCAAAACTACATAAGTGAGTTGTACGCAAACGGAAGCTCTAGGGTCCGCTTCACCCCTCTCCCCCCATTTGAAACACCACAAGCTGTAGAGACAATCTGTAATAGTTATAGAGAGGCTTTAGCCAACCAAATAGTTGATCCTCTTATTTTAATCCCAATATTTATTGGAGACTTTCTGTGTATTCACCCCTTCAATGATGGTAATGGGCGTATCAGCCGATTACTTACCACACTACTTTTATATCAAAGTGGTTTCATGGTAGGAAAGTTCATAAGTATTGAACAGAAAATTGAGAAAACTAAAGAGCTCTATTACGACACTCTAGGTGAAATATCTAAAGGGTGGCATGAGGGAGAAAATGATTACACCCCATTTATTAAATATATTCTAGGGATAATTTTAGCTTGTTATAGAGACTTAGAGAGCAGGCTAACCTCAGTTACTCCCAAGGAAACTTCCTACGAGATTGTAAGGGCAGCAGTAAGTAATACTTTAGGAAAATTCACCAAGGGACAAATCTTAGAGCTTTGCCCAACAATAGGGAGTTCTTCAGTTGAGGCAGCCCTTAAGAGATTAACTGAAGAGGGGTTCATACTCCGCGAAGGCTCAGGTAGAAGTACAACTTATGTGCGTAGTTATGATTAACAGCAAGATAATCCTAAAACTGAGTATGCATTACCTGCCTTAAATGAGATGCTATAAAATATTCCATCTTCCGTCTTTTTCTTTTTACTTCTGTTAAATAGGAGACCGCTTGGCTATATCACTACTATAGTTTACGTTAATGCCAGAAAGCTCTATTTATCTAAATCGTCTTCAGTTGCCATCGACTGCAGAAGATATTTAAGGCCCAGCCCACCCTCGTAAATAGGGGTATCCTCGACGATATACCCGTCCATCCACCCCTCTCTTAACGTGTAGGTCATCTTATTTAAGTTGATGTAACAAAATTGATTGGATGTCGCTATCGAAATCGAATTTATTTTGAATTCAGGAGCTTTAAGAGAGTCTAATAAAATCTCTTTCAACTCTTCTTGTGATTCCATCCATGGCCACCATGAAAAATTTTAACCCAATGCCATCTCTAATGTACTTTGTTTTATCGTAGGGAACATTATTCTCATGAAACTTTTCTTGTAAAGAAGTTATTCAAAATAAAATACTGTTTACTGTGTATGGGGCTGGATACCTGTTGTTCATAAAACCTCCTTCTAAAGGACTTTCCAAAGGACTTTTAAACTTATCAAAAGGCCTTTTGGTCTAATCGGAAGATTTTTAATTGTATCCCTTGTAGCAATTTACATCTAAGCGTCTGAAGGGAATCGAACCCTCGTCACGAGCTTGGGAAGCTCGGGTAATAACCATTATACGACAGACGCAAGTAGGCTTATATTACCGAATCATAGCTAATCTTTCAAGAGAGATTTCCTATTTTGTTGACATCTATTCCTAGGGAGGGTAAACTGACCCCTATAAGATAAATAGGGGGTTTTTATGGCCACTGTAGAATTGAAAAACATCACCAAGGTGTTTGATGGAAAGGTTGTAGCCGTCGATAACGTCAATATCGAGGTTAAAGATCAAGAATTTGTAGTTCTCGTAGGTCCTTCGGGTTGTGGAAAATCGACTACCCTTAGAATGGTAGCTGGATTAGAAGACATTACCGATGGAGAGCTCTACATCGATGGAAAATTAGTTAACGATGTTCCACCTAAAGATCGCGACATCGCCATGGTTTTCCAAAACTATGCACTCTATCCCCATATGTCGGTCTACGATAATATGGCATTTGGTCTCAAGATTCGTAAATTTCCAAAAGAAGAGATTGACCAAAGAGTTAGAGAAGCAGCTCGTATCTTAGATATCGAGCAACTCCTAGATCGTAAACCCAAAGCCCTTTCGGGTGGACAGCGCCAGCGGGTAGCTGTTGGAAGAGCAATAGTGCGTAAGCCTAAGGTGTTCCTCTTCGACGAACCCTTAAGTAACTTGGATGCTAAACTGAGAGTTCAAATGAGAGCTGAAATCTCATCCCTCCACAGTCGCCTCAAAGCAACAATGATCTACGTTACCCACGACCAAGTTGAAGCTTTAACCATGGCTGATAAAATTGTTGTTATGAAGTTTGGAGTTATCCAGCAGATTGGTGGACCTCTTGAGCTCTACAACGAGCCCAACAACAAGTTTGTAGCCGGTTTTATTGGTTCTCCTCCCATGAACTTCATGAGTGTCGACATTGAAGGTGAGGGTGAACAGCTCTACGCGAATGAGGGTTCTTTCAGAATTAAACTCACTGCTGACCAAAATAAACTCCTCGCCTCCTATGTGGGCAAGAAGGTTACCTTTGGAATTAGACCTGAGGATGTGAAGTTTGTTGAAAACCCCATTGCCGATGTGACAATCAATGGACAAGTGAGTGTTGTTGAGCCCCTTGGATCAGAGACCCACGTCTACGTTACCGCTGGAAATTACCAGTTTATTGGAAAGATTGAGCCTAATATCAGACTGGAGGTTTTCCAAGATATTAGCTTAACTCCCGACTTATCCAAGGTTAAGTTCTTCGACAACGAAACTGAGTTGGCAATTCGCTAAACTTTAATGATTAATTTAATGGGGGCCCTTGCTGGGGCCCCCTTTTTGATTACTTCTTGTAGATCTTTCGTTCGTGATAGTTGGTGTGGAGTAGCTCATGGGCTCTATCACTAAGTGGCTGCCCCAGATAATCATCGTAAATTTGGATGATCTCAGGGTTTTGGTGAGAACAACGGGTTACGCTGCGCTCATCATCGGTGTAGATTCCAGCAATTCTTTGAGCTCTGACTTCGTCAGTTGTCGAGTAGGGCTGACCACCACCGGCGACACATCCACCACGGCAAGCCATCACTTCGATGAAGTGGTAGGGGGGCTCTTTGCCACTATCACGGGCTTCACGAATCTCCTCAAGGAGGGTGCTCACATTAGCCATTCCGTGGGCTACCGCAACACGTAGTTTCGTCCCTTTAATGTCTACTTCACCAGAACGGACCCCTTCCATTCCACGCACTTCTTCGATGTTCACATCGCCCATCTCTTCGTTGGTGATTAGGTGGTAAGCTGTCCTAAGGGCTGCTTCCATAACTCCACCGGTGTTACCAAAGATAGTTCCAGCACCCGAGTAGGTACCAATGGGGCTATCAGCCTCTTCATCCTCTAGTTTGAGGAAGTCGATTCCCGAAGCTTTAATCAGACGGGCAAATTCACGCGTCGTTAAAACTAAGTCAACATCGGGGTATCCCGAAGCGTGCATGTTGTCATCCCTTGAGATTTCAAACTTCTTGGCAGTACACGGCATAATAGCCACTGAATAGATACGGGCAGGATCGACCCCCGCTTTCTCAGCGTAGTAGGTCTTAGTAACTGCCCCCTGCATCATCATGGGGCTCTTGGCAGTGGAGAAATTGGGAATCATATCGGGGTAGTATTTCTCCATATAGTCGGTCCAAGCGGGACAACAGCTGGTGATTTGGGGAATTGCCCCTTCACCGGTTGTAAGGCGCCGCACCAATTCAGTCCCCTCTTCCATGATGGTGAGGTCGGCTGAGAAGTTGGTATCAAAGACCTTGTCAGCTCCTAAGCGGCGAAGAGCTGAGTAAATTTTACCAGTGGTAATCGTTCCTGCGGGGAGGTTGAAGGCCTCTCCCAAGGCGACACGGACAGCGGGTGCAATCTGAACAACAACGTGTTTGTTGGGATCGCCAGTTGCTTTAACAAAGAGAGCAGTTTCATCTTTCTCAAAGATAGCTCCCACAGGACAGTGAGCTGAACACTGACCACATTTGATACAAGGGCTGTCATTAAGTGGTAAGCCGGCAGCAGGCGACATGACTGTGTTGTCTCCGCGACCGATAAACTCGAGGGCGTAAACTCCTTGGAGTTGCTGACAAACCTGGACACACCGCCCACACTTGATACACTTGGTAGGGTCCAACACAATCGAAGTGGTCGAGGTATCTTTAGGGAGGTCGGCAATGCGCACCTCAAAAGGTTGCTCTCGTACCCCAAACTCAGCGGCAAAGCGCTGTAGCTCACAAACCCCATTACGGGCACAGGTGAGACAAGTGTTGGGGTGGGTCGACATAATCATCTCGATGACAGTCTTCCTAATCTGGTAAAGCTCAGCATCGTGGGTAATGATACTCAAGTTCTCCTGAACCGGGGTAGCACAAGCCCTTAGTAGCTTGGGGGAGTTCTCTTGTTTAACAACACAGAGTCCACAAGCGGCCCATGCAGGTAAATCTGGATGGTAACAGAGGACCGGTATATTTACATGGACCTTTTTGGCGGCAGCTAGTAAGTTTTGCCCAGCTTCAATCTCAACTGGCATCCCATTTATTTTCATATGAACCATTTTCACGGAAATTCCTCCTCAAATCTTAGCCCTAGCGGACTTCGATAGCTCCAAATTTACAAGTTTCATAACAGACGCCACACTTAATACATGCAGCTTGGTCAATCACGTGGACCTCTCGTCTTTCACCCGTTATAGCACCAGTGGGACACTTACGAGCACAGGCGGTACATCCAATACACTTATCGGGGAGGATGTAGTAACTGATTAAACTCTTACATTTACCGGCAGGGCACTTTTTATCGACTATGTGGGCGAGATACTCATCTCTAAAATAGTGGAGAGATGAGATGATTGGGTTGGGTGCGGTTTGACCTAAGGCACACAAGGAGGCCTTCTTCATCGCTTGTCCAATCTCAAGCATCTGGTCTAGATCGGCCAGTTCTCCATTCCCCTTGGTAATCTTCTCAAGAAGGTTGGCTAAAGAGCGCCCTCCGATACGACAGGGGGAACATTTTCCACACGACTCGTCGACGGTGAAGTTGAGGTAGAATTTAGTGACGTCGACTATACAGTCGTCTTCGTCCATAACAATCATCCCCCCTGAGCCCATCATCGAACCAAGTTTAGTGAGGGAACCGAAGTCGATGGGGGTATCAAGGTTTTCTATGGTGATAACTCCCCCTGAGGGACCTCCGGTCTGGACTGCTTTGAACTCTTTACCGTGGGCAATTCCACCACCGATATCGTAGATAATCTCTCTCAAGGTTATTCCCATGGGAACCTCAACCAGACCCGAGTTTCTAATCTTTCCGGTGAGGGCGAAGACTTTTGTTCCGGGGCTGTCTTGGGTACCGATTTTGTTGAACCAAGTACCACCCTTGGCAATAATTACTGGAATATTGGCCCAAGTTTCAACGTTGTTGATAACTGTAGGCATCCCCCACAACCCCTTAACAGCGGGGAACGGAGGGCGAGGGACTGGCATTCCGCGACGCCCCTCAATCGAAGCGAGAAGGGCTGTCTCTTCTCCACAAACGAAAGCACCCGCTCCAAGTCTGATTTCGATATCAAAATCGAAGCCCGACCCTAAGATGTTCTTTCCAAGAAGTCCCATCTCCCGAGCCTGCTTCATAGCAATCTCAAGGCGTCTGATAGCGAGTGGATACTCAGCTCTAATGTAGATAAATCCTTGGTTGGAGCCAACGGTTCTACCTGCGATTACCATCGCCTCTAAGACCGAGTGGGGGTCTCCTTCCAGGACCGAGCGGTCCATGTAGGCTCCTGGGTCACCTTCGTCGGCGTTGACAACAATATATTTGAGATCGCCACTTGCCTGGCGGGTGAAGTTCCACTTCATCCAAGTGGGGAAACCAGCCCCACCACGTCCTCTAAGACCGGCAGTGCGCAATTCGTTAATTACATCATCTGGAGTCATCTCAAAGAGTACTTTCTCAAGGGCTATATAGCCATCACGTGCAATATACTCTTCAATATTCTCAGGGTCGATGAAACCACAGTTGCGCAGAACAATTCTGAATTGCTTTTGGTAGAACTCAATATCTTCAACTTTAGCGTGTTTTTTCTTCTCTTTAACGTAGAGAAGACGCTCAACTTCACGCCCTTTGATGATGTGCTCTGCAATTAACTCGGGGACATCTTCGGGTTTGACTTGGACATAGAAGGAATCTTCAGGGAGAATCTTTACAATTGGACCCTGTTCACAAAAACCGAAACAACCGGTCTTTACGATTTGGACTTCGTCGGCAACCCCTTGTGCTTTACATTCAGCTATTAGAGCATTGTAAATATCGTCAGATTTACTCGACTCACAAGCGGTTCCGCCACAAACTAAGATGTAGTTTCTAAACGCCATTATTTGCCTCCATCTTTGATAATATCTATCGATGGACGATCAAATATATGATCTGAGACCATCTTTTTCTGCATTATATGTTCATGGACAATTCTTTTAGCAACTTCAGCATCTACTTTACCGTAGATTACAGGGGGCATACCTGGGACAATAACCTCGATGGTAGGCTCTACATAGCACAGTCCCATACACCCCGACTGGGTCACAGCCACATTGGTAATTTGTTTGTCATTGAGCTCCTCGATAAAAGTATCCAAAACAGTCTTGGCGCCAGCTGCTATTCCGCAAGTTCCCATTCCAACGATAATTTGGGAGTCTTTGCTGTTGATATCTCTTCGATCAATTTCTGATTTTCTACTATCTCTAAGCTTCCGTAACTCTTCTAACGTCATCTTAGCCATTTGAGCCTCCTAATTAGGGTTTCCACTCCCCTCTTTGTAATCATCCAAAGCAGCCTCTTGAGACCGCAAATATTCCCTTAACAAGTAGAGGTTATCTCCCGAAGCAAAATCTCCAAGAATCTCCTCTAGTTGAGACCGCTCAACGGTGTACTCCTCTACCCCACCCTTGTGGTGTAAAATCCGCCGTACAACAGCCTCATAATCCCCTTCGTAAATTAGCAGTGACAAAATTGTCAGCGCTATATCTCCAATCGGGGGACAATCGATATGGTTTAGGTTGAACCCAAACTTAACCTGAGTCCCCTCCCCCTCTTGTGACTCAATCGAGAAACTGCCTTCAGCAGCTTCGGTAGCTTGAACCAAGAATGGGAGTCCCAAACCTACCTTTCTATTTGCATGCTTCACTCCATCAGTATAAAAGGGGTCTAAAACCCGCTGAAGGAGCTTATCGCTCATCCCTTTGCCATTATCACTAACGCTAAACTCAATCGTCTCTGTCGTTTGTTCAATTACCACCTCGATTAAGCCAGCTCCTGCTTCAATTCCGTTTTGTACTACATCGGACAGGAAGTCGCAAAGAGATAAATGCATAATTTTCAGCTAAATTTGGCGATAATCCCAGGGAGCTCGTCTTTGGTCACTTTCCCAAAAACCTCACCACCAACTGTCAAGACGGGAGCCAAGCCACAACAGCCGACACACCGTACCCCTTCGAGGGAGAACTTCCCATCTTCGGTCACTTCCCCTTCAGCAACGCCTAAGAGGTTGGTCAACTCTTCAATTAGAGCATCGCCCCCCTTTAGGTAACAAGCTGTCCCTAAACAGACCTGAATATTGCTATCACCAGGCTTAACGGTCTTAAAGAAGTGGTAAAAACTGATTACTCCGTAGATGGTAGCTAGAGGTATGTCTAACATCAAGGCAACTCGATCTGCAGACTCTCTTGAAATAAAGCCAAACTCTTCCTGAACACGGTGCAGTACCATGATTAGGTTACCCGGTTTCGCTTTCCACTCATCGATAAACGCTATTAACTCTTTTGGAAATGCACTCTCTTCCTTCATGTTAGATACGGGACCTCCAGTAAATTATTATCGGTATCCAATATTAACGAAAAATCAAAAAAATTACAATATATATTTCTTTATCGATTGAACTTTTCTTAAATTAATCTTATCCTCGATTAAAATTATTGCATTCACAACACTTGTGTTGTATGTTTTTTCACATAAAGAGGAGATTTGGCATGAATAGCGACATGATTCTCAGAACAACCAACTACTATAGAATCTTAAACCGTTTAAGAGCCCTTGGTTTAGAGAAAGTTTTCGCCCACAATCTCGCTGATGCTGCTGGAGTCTCTGCGGCTGTTGTCCGCAAAGACTTCTCTTTATTGGAAATTTATGGGCAAAAAAGGGGAGGCTATGAGATCCCCGATCTTCTTGAAAAGATAGGTAAGATTTTAGGAAAAACAGATGACCCCCAAAATGTTATAATCGTGGGGTGTGGGCGCATTGGTAAAGCTCTAATGCACTACACCGGCTTTGAAGGGGATGGAATTCATGTCGTTGCCGGTTTCGACAGCGACCCTAAAGTCTACAACGATACAACCCACCCCGTTCCAGTCTATCCAATTAACCGCCTCGAAGAGATTATTAAGAAACACGTTATTGAAGTCGCTATAATTACCGCCCCCGAGGGAGCGGCTGCCGACCTCTATCAGAAGCTGGTCCAAGCTGGAATCTATGGGATCTTAAACTTCAGCCCCATCACCCTCAAGTCAACTAGATTAGAGAATGGGATTCTCCCTGTGGTTCACAATATGAACATTGCCCTTGAGCTTGAGCAAATCTTCTACAAATTGAAGTTCCCCAAAGAGGAGTAGTTCTACTTAGAGCTAAGAACCACATAGACTGGTAGATGATCTGAAACTCCCCTCCCCGTCTTCACATTCCAACTCTTAGGGCGCCCATTGTCGTCCATAAGATAATTGGTCGCCCCCACTTCACCGCGCTTAAACTCAACTCCCCGCTCATCAAAGAAGGCGGGAGAGAGGAGGATTTGATCAAAACTCTCCCAAATTCCCCCATACCAGTAGGAACCAGGGGCTTTGGCCTCCAATAAGAACTCCCGGTCAAGCCACCAGGTATACCAATCTTGTTGCATGGGAACTCCCCCAATAATAAGTGAACCAGCTTGCCTATACTCATCAACCTTAAGGGCATCGTAGGGGACAAGGGCGGTCCGGTAGGCCCCTTCAATCCTTTTATAGGTATCGGCACTCTGGTTAAAGTCCCCTGCAATAATAATTGGGGTGTAAGGATTGGCTCTTAGCCTATCGGCCGTTAAGGCAGAGAGGGTGGCAGCGGTAACTAGACGTTGCTCTTCACTCTCTTCAATCCCCCCTAAACGGCTTTTAGCATGGAGGGCGAAGAGGACAATTGTCTCCCCCTCCCAATTGAAAGTCACCTCTAAGAGGGAGCGCTGCCCCTGAACGCCGTGGATGCGAGCTTCTAAAATTGGGAGCCGACTCACTACCCCAATTTGGATGGGAGAGCCACTATCGGCAGTGACAGCATACCACTTAAAACCCCGCTTACCTAAATGGTGGTAGAGGAGATCTTCAACCACTGTCCTATTCTCTATCTCTTGGAGCACCACGATATCGGGGACCACTTTGTGCTCTTGGGTTATAGCCCGTGCGGTGCGCCCTAAGCGCTCACGGTACTGGTCAGCCCCCCACCCCTCCTGGGGAGTATATTCAGGGTACTCACTACCACTCACAAAGGGGTCAAAGAGGTTTTGAACGTTGTAGGTCATCACTACCAGGTTGTTGGCAGAACCTTTAAGCTCAAGGTCACAACCACAGCTGACAAGGAGTAAGAGTGTGATAATAACTACTACTGGTAATAGACGCTTAAACAAAATCCCCCCTTAAAGAATCTACTCTTCAGGGGGGAATTTTACTTTAAAGGGTTAAAGGTCTTCGCTACTCTCAATTATGCGCGAGATGAGACCATACTCTACCGCTTCGTCGGCAAAGAGCCAGTGGTCGCGGTCGGTATCTTTTTGGACCACCTCTAGGGGTTGGCCCGTCTCTTGGCTGATTATCTGATTGAGACGATCTCTAATCTTCTCTAACTGATTGGCATAGATTTCGATATCGGTAGCCACCCCCTCCATCCGACTCATTGGCTGGTGAATTAGGTAGGTTGAGTTGACAAGACCGAGGCGTCGCTCGGGGGGAACGGCTAGAAGAACCAGGGTGGCAGCACTAGCAACTAGCCCCATCCCAATCATGTAGACCTCGTTCCTAATAAAGCGTGCCATGTCGTAGATGGCAAAGCCGGCATCAACATCACCTCCGGGTGAGTTGATAAAAATCTTAATCGGTTCACTGTTCTCAGCTTCAAGGACCAACATCTGTTTTATAATTTTCTCAGCACTCTCTTTATCGATTCCACCTGAGAGCATTATGGAGCGGGTTTGTAGATATTTCTCACCAAAAACATCGCCGGGATTCTCTTTTTTAACTTGGTCTCCCATCGGTAACTCCTCATCTTTAGATTGGTAGATTATAAGGAAGATTGCCCTAAAAGGGAAGGTTATCCTCTATTTACTCTTTTAATCTCCCACTCTATAGTTTCATTATGAAAGTAGCAACTGTAACTTTAATTGGAAGGCCTTCAAGTGGCAAATCGACCCTGATTAACACCATCTGTGAAGGGAAGGTCTCTATCACCTCAACGACCCCCCAAACTACCCGTAATATAATTAGAGGAGTCTACACCGACCAGCGGGGACAACTAATCCTCTTAGATACCCCCGGTTACCACCAGAGTGAGCGGGCTTTTAATCTACGCCTCCAAGAGACAACCCGTTCCTCTTTTTTAGACTCCGACATTGTCCTCTATCTTCTTGATGTTAAGCGAAGTGCGGGCCAAGAAGAGGAGGCTATAATAGAACTCCTAAAGAACTCCAAGATTCCCCTAGTAGTGGCTCTCAACAAAGGCGATGTTGCCTCTAAGAAAGAGATTATAGAAGCCCAAGAATATATTAAAACAGAGTTTCCTAAAGCCCCAACTCTCCTCATCTCAGCTAAAGAGGACCAAGGGGTCGATGAACTTCTCATTGAGCTCTTTAAACTAGCCCCCGAGGGGGAGCTTCTCTATCCTGAGGAGACCTATACCGACCAGCCTTTAGAGTTTAGAATCGCCGAGATTATCCGTGAGAAAGCTATATTGAGTGTCACTGAAGAGCTCCCCCACGCCATCTATGTTGAGGTGGCCGACCTTGAATACGACGAGGAGGGGGAGTCAATCTGGATAAGGGCTTTCATCTATGTCGAGCGAGAGACTCAAAAAGGGATTGTAGTGGGCCACAAGGGAGAGGGGATAAAGAAGATTAGACAGGCCGCCTTCAAAGACATTAGGCGCCTCTTCACCAATAAAAATCTCCACTTAGACTTACGTGTTAAGAGTAATCCTAAGTGGAGACAAAACAAAGCTCTCCTAGATGAGCTCCTCTAGAGATAGCGCCCTAAGATTGGCAAGATCTTCTCTTTACCACAGGTAATTACAAAACCAGCCAATTTGGGTCCTCGCTCTTTCCCAATAAGGACTAAGTAGACCGCTTTAAAGAGTTCAGGAGGATCAATCTCATTGCGGTGAGCTACTGCATAGATCTCTTCGCTCAGTTGCTTCTCATCGTACTCTTCGAGGTGCTCAACAACGGCGTGGAGCTCTTTAATCCCCTTAATAGCCTCTTGGGATAACTCAATTAGAGGCTCTTCACTCCCCCTTAAGACCCATCTAAAATCTTCAGGGCTGTAGTTAGTTATCCAGTTCCAAGCACATACACACCTCTCTCTGAGCCGTTTCTCTTGTGAGGGGAGAAGGTCGGTGAGCCCTGCAATAACAGCATCACTATCGCCACTATTAATCTGTAAGAGGTTACAGAGGTGGCGGAAGGGGATCTGGTAAGAAGCTTCTGTGGGGACCTCTCTAACTTGGGAGAGCTCAAAGATTCTCCGCTCTTTATCGGTGCGCTTTTCGTTAGCCTGTTGGAGGCCAAAATAGATCCTCTCACAGGTATCGTAGTCTTCGTAGATTTTAAGTACATCAAGGTCAAATGAGATGGCAAACTCGGTGTTGGGCCTAGTTGAGGCAAACAAGTAGCGGGTTACTTCTGGGGTATAGACCTCTAGAACATCGGCTAAGCTTATAACCTCTCCAGTGGATGAGGAGATCTTCCCTCCCCTCCCCTTGATTGAGAGGAAGTCGTATTGGAAGGAGACAGGTGCCTCTCCCCCTAAGATTTTAACAATGTGTTTGGAGGTATCAAAAGAGCCCCCTTCTGAGTGGTGGTCTTTACCAGCTGGTTCAAAGTCGACCCCTTCGTAGACCCAGCGCATTGGCCAGTCGATTCTCCAGGGGAGTTTAGCAGCACTGGTGTTACGTAGATCAATCGTCTCAACTTTACCATTCTCATCATCGCGGTAGGTAACTTGCCACTCTCCGTCCCACTCTAAAATGGTGGTGGTATCTTTATCGGTGAAGTTGCTGAAGACTGAGATGGGAAACCAATCATCTTCCAAGGGCGTTGTACGGTACTCATCGAGAGCGGCCTTAATCTCATCGCGCTTCTCAAGAGCTAGGCGCATCTCTTTAGCATATTCACTGGCTCTATACTTCTGGGCTTGGTAGAGGTACTCAGGCTCAATTCCCACCACTGGCAAAAGGGTCTCAACAGCTTGTTCATGAGACTCGGCGTAGCTGCTGTACTCACCATTGGTATCAGGAACTAAAGTAATAGGTTTACGTAAATAGGTCTCCAGCACCTCAGGTTTGGGCATGTTTTTAGGGACTTTTCTAAAGACGTCGTAGTCGTCCCACGAGTAGATGAAGCGTACCTTGTGTCCTTTATCGCGGAGGGCGCGAACAATCAGCTCAACGGAGATGATTTCTCGGAAGTTTCCGATATGGACTGTTCCAGAGGGGGTAATCCCTGAAGCGCAGGTATACTGCTCTTTGGGTCCCTTCTCCCTGACGATTTTGTCGGCATATATATCTGCCCAATGGAAAGATTTAGGTTGTGTACTCATGGTGGCGATTATACCGAGGAGACAATTTTTGGGCAATAGAAGTGGCGTTTTCAGGTAACTTTCCTTATAATCACCATATGAAGAGCAAGATTGTGATCCTTCTCCTCCTCCTCCCCGCCCTCCTCTTTGCTGAGAGAGGTATTGCCTCATGGTACACTAGTGATGTAGAAGAGGCTCTCACAGCGAATGGGGAACTCTTCAATGAGGAGGCTCTTACAGCCGCCCATAAGAGCCTCACCTTTGGGACAATCGTTAGGGTCAATAACCTCTCTAACAACCTCTATGTAGACGTTAAGATAAATGACCGTGGCCCCTTTGTGGAGGGGAGAATTATAGACCTTACCCCTAGAGCAGCGAAGGAGATTGACCTCCTAGAGAAGGGGATAACCGAAGTAGAACTAGAGATTATAGAGATACCTAAAAAGGTAGACTCAAAGTACGACCGTCCAGGAGACACAGGGTGGTATAAGATACAGATAGGGAGTTTTGCCGACCCCACCAATTTATACAATCTCTACCATAAATTCTTAGATCTAGGATTTAAACCAATAGTGGAGATAACTGAAAATAGTCTCCTAAGACTCACTCTAAGATGGATAAGTGAAGATGAGATAAAAGAGAGTTTAAAGGTGTTAGAACTATTAGGTTTTACCAACATTCTCCTAAGAAGCGAACAGCCTCCAATAGTTGACACCACCCTCTAATCCTCTTATTATCTTCAAAGTCGGGCCTATAGCTCAGTTGGTTAGAGCAACGGACTCATAATCCGTGGGTCGCTGGTTCAAGTCCAGCTGGGCCCATAGCATAGCTTCTTACCTCGTAAGAAAATGCGAAGCTTACGGAAAAACCGACAGCTTATTGCATCAACAATGTGCCACAAAATGTGACAAAACTCACGGTTTAGTTTTAACCAATAGGAGGCTCAGTTTGGACGGTTCTCTTGCGCAACCACATCAACATATGCAAGAGTTCATAGGCTGTAGATTTTTATATTTACGCTTTTACCTTCACACATTTTCATGAGTTTCATTGATAGATTCATTTTTGTAATATGGGAATGTTTTATTACTAGGTAGTAGTAGACTAACAATTAAAAACAAACCAAAAATAATAAGTTGGACATAAATTTCCTCGAGCTCTACATCGTGAATATCAAATGAACTGATACTAGACCAAGAACCAGAACATAAAACACTAAAAATAAAAATAAAGGCGCCAACAAAAATTAAAATTACCCGCAGATAATTAGTGTTTCT
>DUOJ01000023.1 GCA_012838895.1 Spirochaetales bacterium | reverse complement strand
CTTTTAGCAGGATTAGCCCACGGCTTTTACCAAGGGGTACAGGAGAATTTCTTAGCAGAAATTGTGGGAATTAGTAAGTTTGAACGGGGAATCGTTGAGTTCTTCAGGGAGCTACCCGGCCTTCTTCTAATCTTTATCCTCGCCACCATGTACCGGTTTAGTGAAGCTAAAATTCTTAAGATTGGAATTGCCATCACCTTGGCAGGGGCCCTTGGAATCTTCTTAGTAGGGACGGGTAAAGTTGTTGTGGTAATCTGCATGGTGATCTACAGCTTAGGTGAACACATTATAATGCCGGTCAAAAATACCATCTCAATGCATATCGCTAAGAGTGGTAAATCGGGGGCATCCTTGGGGATGACCTCGGCTATCGACCACGCTGGACGCATTGTTGGTTTTCTTGGAGTGACGGGTCTTTTTCTCCTCTTCCCCAAACTAGGAATCTCCCCCGCTAGTGTAAAGAGTTACAAGATTATCTTTCTCATTGCCACCCTTTTACTAGCCACCGCCTTGATTGTAGTTCTAAGGATGAAAGACGGAGAGGTAGTCGTAGAGCGGCGCAGTCGCCTCTACTTTAGTCGTAAATTTGCTAAATACTATGGCCTAGAGGTTTTCTACGGAGCACGTAAACAGATCTTTTTGACCTTTGCCCCTTACGTCTTAATCTTGCAATATGGGGCCAGTACCTCTTTAGTGGCCCTCCTTCTCGCTATTTGTGCCCTCTCTGGGATAATCTTTGCCCCCCTCATTGGGCGTCTAATCGATTTTTTTGGTTATAAGATTATCATGGTGAGTGACACCATAATCTTGATGGTGGTTTGCTTCTTTTATGGCTTCAGCCACCGCCTCTTCTCGTTCAACGTCGCCTTCGTTATTGTCTGTGTCAACTATGTGTTAGACTCAATTATCTCACTGGGGAGCTTAGCTTCTTCGGTCTACGTCAAAGATATCGCCTCTAGTAGTGAGGAGATTACAGCAACCCTAACGACAGGAATTTCGGTGAACCACCTCATTAGTGTCTTAATTGCCCTCTTAGGAGGGTACCTCTGGCAGGTGGCAGGGATCGAGGTCCTCTTCTCCCTCTCTGGGATTTTGGGACTAATTAACACTATCTTTGCAGCAACTATTAAGGTGGAGAAGAGAGCCTTAAGTGAGTAGAGAGTAGGTTGCAGAAAGCCAAGACTTGAAAACAAACTCTTCCAATCCCACAACCATCAGGTCGACAACGGCCGATTGCTTAATCGGGACAGCGAAGTCTTGTGCGGTAAAGGAGTACTTCTCATAATAGTCTTGGATGTGAGGGAGGAGATAGGGGGAGAGTTTATCGAGGTCCCCCCCTACAAAGACAGCTGAAGGGTTGAGAATATCGATTAGGATTGAGACAATCCACCCCAGTTGTTCCCCAATCCTCTTTATAAAAAGGTGCTCCCCCTCCCTCCTCTTCTCCAGATTGTCAACAAGGAGTTCAATTAGAGAGTGGCGCTCCTTTGAGGAGAGTTTTTCAACCTGTTGCGGTTTGGGGCTTTCCCCCCTCTCTAAGAATTCCTTATAACTGAATGCAATTCCAT
>DUOJ01000022.1 GCA_012838895.1 Spirochaetales bacterium | reverse complement strand
TGGCATTGCGGTCGCTATTGGGAAGTTGCAACACACTAAAAGGCTCACTCTCATAGACAAACTCGCGGTAGACTTCGTCACTGATTAAGAAAATCCCTTTGGCGCGGCAAAAATCTAAGAGCTCTTGCAGCTCCCCTGGAGTGTAGACTGAACCAGTTGGGTTGTTGGGAGAGCAGTTTAAAATAGCCCTTGTACGGGGGGTAATGGCCCTCTCAAAAGCGGTAATTCCGGGGTAGCCAAAGGCTGTGTCCCAATCTAAAGTGACTGGCACTACTTTAACCCCCGCCATATCACAAAAGGTGCGGTAATTGGTGTAGAACGGCTCGGGGATAATCACCTCATCCCCTGGGTTACACACCGCCAAGAGGACAAAGAGGAGGGCTTCACTCGCCCCAAAGGTTATAAAGACATCCTTCTCACTGATATCGACCCCATGACGCTTTGAATAGGTGGCATAGGCTGTTCTGAACGGCAGGAGTCCTTCAGAGGGGCCATAGGCAACAGGCTTCGACCTCGAAGAGTCGAGGTAGGCGTGCACCCCTTCGGCAAATGCGGGAGGGGTGAGGATATCGGGTTGCCCAATATTGGCATAGAGCACCTTAACCCCCTCAGCTTGTGCCTTGAGGGCAAATGGTGTTAGGCGCCTAATGGGCGAACTTTGCATATGGGTAACGCGGTCTGAAAATTTAGTCATCGCTTTGCTCCTACATTTTCTTGAGAGATCCTCCCTCTTGAGCCGATTCGTGGGAAAGTAGAATCTGTTCAAGATTTCTCACCGCACCTTCGCCACTGAGGGGTCTCTTATCTAAGATACTTTGTGCATGTTCAGCCACCTGGGAGGCGTAGATGTTGGTAATCTGTGCCGGCACTAATTCTCCCACTTCCCCACCGATGTGGGCTGTAAGAGAGAGGGCAACCGGCTCATCGTCGTGTCCTGAGAGTTGGAACATAACCCCTTTCCCCTCGATAAAACCCTTGGTGCCATACACCTCGTAACCGAGGTTCTTTAAGGTGCCATCAAGGGAACCACGGCGCTGGTCAAAGGCGACTCGCGCCACCCCTTCAACACCACTCTCTAACTTAAACTTGATATAAGCACCCGCTTCAACGTTGAAAGTAGCTGTTTTTGGGGTATAGACACAACTTAGCTCACTAATCTTGCTCCCTAAGAGGAACTCCGCCATGTAGAAACAGTGGCTCCCCACATCCCCAATGGGTCCACCCAGCTCTAGAGGATCATTGCAACGCCAAGAGGCGGCCTCGGCTGGAGTGAGTCCATAGTCGAACTCCATATGGAGGACAATCGAACTAACATCCCCCAATTCACCCTTCTCAATTAAATCACGGGCTAAGATATTGTACTCATTTTTGGTCATCATATGGTCGACCCCAAGGCTCAGCCCCTTAGCTTTGGCCAATTCGTAAAGCTCTTTTACCTCTTTACGGTTGACTCCGGCTGGTTTCTCAAGGAGGACGTGCTTCCCCTTTTCAAGGGCAGCTTTTCCCCATTGGGCGTGGGTTCGGTTGTTGGAGGCTATCACAACAGCATCAATTGTAGGGTCGTCTAAAATAGCTTCACCAGTGGTGGACCATCCAACTCCAAGGGCTTTAGCAGCCTCTTCACGGGCAGGGTTAGGATCCCAAGCAACAACTAAATCAGCGACTGGATGCTTACCAAAGCGTCCCCTATCGAGGGCAAATCCCTCTTTAGCAATTCTATTTTCACCAATTCCACCAAAACCAATCATTCCATATCTTATTTTTTTCATTTTATCCTCCATGTCTAGTTCTATCATCTATTTCGCAGTATAACCACCATCGACCGGTAAGACAGCCCCTGTTACAAAAGAGGCTGCGTCACTGGCGAGGAAGACAATCGCTTCAGCAATTTCTCGTGGCTCAGCAAAGCGCTTTAAAAGGTGACGTGCAGCAATCTCTTTCGCTGCTTGACGCCCCTCCTCATCGTCGCTGAGAAGTCTAGAGAGCATAGGGGTCTTAGTAGTCCCCGGACAGACGCAGTTGACCCTAATATTCTTGGCGCCTAAATCGCAAGCTAGTTGTTTGGTGAGTTGAATCACTCCCCCTTTAGTTGCGCAATAGGCGGTGGAGAGGGGCCACCCCAACAAACCTGAGATGGAGGAGGTGTTAACCACCGCTGCCCCTTTTACTTCGAGGAGGGGTAGAAGCGCTTTGGTCACCAAGAAAGGTCCTCTCAAGTTTATACTACTGAGTCGGTCCCACTCTTCAACGCTGGTCTCATCAATTCCGGCCGTTAATTCAACTCCAGCATTGTTGCACAAGATATCGACATTGTTCTCCTCAATTGAGGCAACCATATTTTGGACACTCTGGGGTGAAGCAACATCGCACTCGATAAATTTAACATTGAGTCCTTGCTCTCTAAGCTTTAGGGCAGCCTCGCCCCCCTTATTTCGATCGATATCGACAAGGTAGACCTTAGCCCCTTGGGAGGCGAAGATCTCAACTGCAGCCAACCCTATGCCGTGTGAAGAGCCCGTTACAACCGCCACTTTCCCACTAAATCTATTCTCCATCACAACACACTCCTTGCACCGGTTGCGGTGTAGCCACCGTCGACTGGAAAGACAACTCCCGTAATAAAGGAGGCCTCCTGAGAGGCGAGAAAGAGGGCCACTTCGGCAATCTCAGAGGGTTGTCCCACTCGGTTGAGAGGGGCCATAGCTGAGAAAGTTTCAAGGGCCTCTTGGGGGTCGTCGTGTTTATCAAGGTAGGAGGCAAACATCTCAGAGTAGACAAAGCCGGGACAAATTGCATTAATCCGCACATTGTAGGGGCTGTAGTCACATGCCAGTTGGCGCGTCAACATCGAGAGGGCCCCCTTGCTGGTGCTATAGATAGCCAAGTTGGGGTTTCCCAACATCCCCCTAATAGAGGAGATGTTAATAATTGAACCGTGGCGCCTCTCTATCATATTGGGGAGGACTAGTTTTGAGAGCTGAGCCGGCGCAGTTACGTTGATTGTCATCGCCCGCTCCCAATCTTCATCTTCAATCTCTAAGAGGCGGTCGGGGCTGTTAAGAGAACCAATGCCAGCATTGTTGACCAATACAGTTACGTCTCCATACATCTCCACCGCAGCGTTGTAGAGGGCTACCAACTCCCCCTTTTGGGCAAGGTCGCCCTTCACTGCAAAAGCTTGGCCACCCCCCTCTTTTATCATCGCTACCGTCTCATCGGCCCCTTTACTGTTGTGGGCATAGTGGAGGGTCACTTTGGCCCCTTCGCGAGCCATAGCGAGGGCTATAGCCCTCCCAATGCCCCCACCACCACCAGTCACTAAGGCGTGTTCGCCAGCTAATCTTTTTCCCATAATTAAGCCGCCCTGCCACGTCGAGAAGCGCGCGACATCTTAACCACTTTCTTCATACTGCTTTGTCCTACGATAGTAATTAAGACGATACCGAGGAGGACAACTTCCCAGAAGGGGTTGAACCCTAAGAGGTTGAAGCCGTTGATTAAGACATACATCGCTAAAATTCCTAAGAGGGAGCCAAAGATCGAACCTTTCCCCCCCTTAACCGAAGCTCCCCCAATCAGGGCAGCAGTAACTACCTCTAGGGGAGAGTTGAGCCCCGCATCGGGAATCATTGCTCCAATACGGATTGTGTAAAAGACTCCCCCGATAGCTGAGAGTAATCCACTTGCTACAAAGACAAAGTATTTGACAAAGTTGGTGTCGATTCCTGAGATATGGGCACAGTTAATATTGGCTCCTACCGCATAGACCGATCGACCGAGGGCTGTTTTGCGTAAGAAGAAGTGGAGGATTATCGCAAAGACAATCACCAGCACAAAGAGGAGCGGAATCCCTAAGAGATTAACACTCCCCAAAAGGACGTAGTTCTTGGGGAACCCACTAAGGACACGCCCTCTCAAGAGGAGGTAGACCACCGACCTTAAGATTGAGTTGGTGGCAACGGTAGCAATGAAAGAGTCGATTTTAAGGTGGACCACTAAAAACCCGTTGAGGGTTCCTATCACAATTCCAGTTACCAAGGCCCCTAAAACAGCAATTACAGGGTGGGCTCCCACTTTAAAGAGCATCCCCGCAATTGTCCCCGACAGAGCCATCGCTGAACCAACGGTGAGGTCCATCCCGCCGTTAATCAAGACGAGGGTTTGGGCGAAGGTCAACATCGCCAATTCACTCATCCTCACCATCAGTGAGCGCATATTACGCAACGTTAAGAAGGTGGGAGAGAGGATTGAGAGTCCTATAAAGAGGAGTACGTTGAAGAGGATTAGACCAACCATGGAGATGGGGAGTCTAAACTTTCTCCTTTCTAAACTAATCCCTTCCATCTTATTCCCTCCTCATTTGGCGTAGTGTATCGAACGAGATTGCCAAGATAATTAAGAGACCGTTAATCACCCCTTGCCAGTAGGCGTTAACAGCAAGCATTGTAATTCCAGCCAAAATTAGTCCCATTAAGAAAGAACCGAGGAAGGTCCCTATAATCGTCCCCGAACCGCCATAGATACTGGTTCCCCCAATAACAACAGCGGCAATGGAGTTCATCTCATACCCTATTCCAGCTTGTGGCTGGATAAACCCCGATCGTCCAATGAAGATAATTCCAGCGAGGGCTGAAAAAATACCACTCAAGAGGTAGACTAAAATCTTAAACCAATTCACTGGTACGCCACTATAGAGAGCCGACTGCTCATTACTCCCGATAGCGACAATATTGCGTCCAAACCGGGTGCGCCTTAGGGTAAATTCGAAGATTACTAGGAGAATTACAAAGATTACAAAGGGGGTGTAACCCGAGCCGATCCACAAATAGCCATCGGGTATCTGGGTCATATACTTCCCCCGTGTAATAATCATAATTGCTCCACGGAAGATATTCATCGTCCCCAAAGTTACTATGATAGCGGGCACCTTGAGCCACACTATTAAGAGTCCATTAATTGTCCCCATTATTGCCCCTAAAAGGAGAATAAAGGGGTAGGTAATGGCTATGGGTAACCCGCGAATGATTAAGAGACCTCCAATATTGATTGCAAAAGAGAGGATGGCACCCACCGAGAGGTCGATACCCCCCGTCACCAATACTAAGGTCATCCCAATGGAGACAATACCAACAGTTGTTATTTGACGGCTAATCATTGCAAAGTTCTGCACCGTCATAAATCCCTTAATGGTGATTGAAAAAAAGATTATAAGGAGGACGATAAAAGCCAACAGAGGCAACTCTCTCACTTGGATAAGTCGTTGTAGTCTATTTTTAGTTCTCATTTAAGCATCACCTCCAGCCAAGACTCTCATGATAGCTTCGGGATTAGCATCTGCTTGGGAGAAAATTCTTACCAATTGCCCCTCACGCATACAGGCGATGCGGTCGGAGACTCCCAACACTTCGGGGAGCTCCGATGAGATGAAGATAATCCCCTTACCCTGCTCAGTCAGTTCATTCATAATTTTATATATCTCGTACTTGGCCCCTACATCGATTCCCCGAGTCGGTTCATCAAAGATGTAGACAGAGCTCTCGGTCATCAAAAGACGGGCTACAATGACTTTTTGTTGGTTACCCCCACTCAGCATCTCTATAATCTGGTCGATACTAACCATCTTAACTTGGAGGTCTTCAGCATATTTCTTAACCAGACGTCGTTCACGTCGCTCACTCCGCGTTTTAGAGAGTTTCAACTTTTTCAAGATTGCGAGGGTCATGTTCTCTTTAATTGAAGCTTGGAGGAGTAGCCCCTCCCCTTTGCGATCCTCGGGGAGATAGGAGATTCCGTTCTGGAACGCTTCACGAGGGTGGTTAAATCTTTTCCCTCCACTCCCATTAATCTCAAGTTCTCCCGAAGAGAGGCGTGTTGCCCCAAAGATCGCTTTGGCCAACTCACTGCGCCCCGCCCCAATTAGACCGGCAAATCCCAAAATTTCTCCCCGCTTGAGGTCGAAGGAGACATTTTCAAACTCACCACTCCTAGAAATATCGTGCACTGCTAGGAGAACTTCATCGCTGGGCTTAACACTTCTGGGGGGGAAGAGCATCTTAAGGGTGCGACCAACCATCATCTGAATAATCTTTTCGCTGTCGGTCTCTGTGGTTGGAACCGTATCGATATGTTTACCATCTCTAAAGACGGTAATCGAGTCACAAATTGTAAAAATTTCAGCTAGTTTATGGGAAACGTAGATGATCGTGACCCCTCTGTCACGCAGTTGTCCAATTATCTTGTAGAGCTGAGCAACCTCTTTCTCGGTTAGTGACGAGGTGGGCTCATCCATTATGATTACTTTAGGGTTGGTTACCAATGCTTTACAAATCTCAACAATCTGCTGGGAGGCCACCGAGAGATTCCCCACCATCTCGTTGACCGGCATTGGCTCATCGAGGAACTCCATCACCTCTAGGGTCCGTTGGTTCATCAGGGTGCGATCAATAATCCCCCCCCTCTTTAACGGCTCCCGCCCTAAAAATATATTTTCAGCTACGTTGAGATCTTTCACCACCGAAAGCTCTTGGAAAACTGTAGCGATCCCACTATCTTGTGCGTCCCGCACCGAATGGAACGCTATTGGGTTACCGTTTACCAAAATCTCTCCGTCGTAATCGGTGTAAATCCCCGAAAGAATCTTAACAATGGTGCTCTTTCCAGCCCCATTTTCACCAACTAGACCGTGCACTTCTCCCCGTTTAACGTTGAAAGAGACCTCATCTAAGGCTCTGACACCGGGAAACTCTTTAGACACATTATGTACTGCTATCATCTTTTTCCACCAAAAATGGGGATCTCTACCAACGGAGGCAGAGACCCCCTACTTAGAAGTAAACTATATTAGAAGTTAAACTCATCGATATTATCGACTGTTAACAAGACGTCGGGTGCATAGGATGCTTTCTCAGCTACGATTGTAACTGGCTCACCGGCCCAACCATAAGACTCGCCACCCTTGGGGAGAACCCCTTTGGTAACATAGTCGTGTGCAATCTGCATTGCCAAGTAGGTCATTTTACCGGAGTCGAGAATTAATCCACCCTTGACGGTTCCACGTTTGACGTATTCGGCGTTTTGCTCACCCATGGCAACACCCCAAATCGAGACTTTCCCGCCACCAAGACCGGCACTCTCAGTTGCCCTTGCGGCAGCTGGAACGTTGGTTGTAACGGTACTGGCAAAAGCTGCCAAGTCGGGGTTAGCTTGAAGAATCGACTCACTCACACTGAGGGCTCTCTCATAGTCGTCCTCGGTGGGGAATGTTCCGATAACTTGGATGCCAGGATATTTAGCAAAGACAGCCCGCATTGCATCTTCACGAGCGGCCAAAAGAGGAGAACCTAAGCTACCGGTTAGGATAGCAACTTTTCCTTTGCCATTAATGTCTTTGACTACCCCTTCTCCGATTGCCTTACCACTAGCAGCCGGCTCCCAGCCCGAGGCAAGCCAGAGTGTTCCAGGTCCACCAATGTCGAAACCAAATACGGGAATCCCTTGGGCAATTGCACTGGCAATTGGGCCTTCCCACATCTCAGCTTCTGAAACGGCGACGAGAATCGCGTCAACGCCCTTGTTGACTTGGTCTTGGAAAATGTCGAGCTGACGAGCAGCATCGGCCTTCTCGGGACCAAGATAGACAAGGTTAATGCCTAAGTCGTCGGCGGCTAATTTAGCACCATATTCACAGCGCTCAAACCAGGGGTGCCCGACAAACATCGGAATAACTGCAAAAGTGAGTTTCTCATCTTTTACTTCGCGTGCACCAGCACCGAACAGAGTTGTGGCAACTACAATGAAAGCCACAAATAGAATCAACCCTTTTTTCATCTTTTTCCTCCATTTTGTTTAAGTAGCTCACTGCTACCCTAAAATTACTAATGGGGAATAGTAGTTCACCACTCCCCAAGATTAGCCACTACTATTTACCAGCTTGCATCTCTCTCACTGCATCGAGAACTGCATCAGCCATGTATTCGAGTTGGTCTTTAGTCAAACCGTAAACCGGAAGGTGGGTAAAGCGGTTATTGAAGACCTCTTCAGTGTTGGGGCAAGTTTTCTCGATAGCCTTTGTATCGTAACCCAGTTTCTTTAAGACATCAAACTTATAAAGAGGACCAAAGTGTGGAATTTGAGTTACACCACGATCTTCAAGTTTCTTCTTAAGGGTTTGGATATTACCACCAGCCTTAGCAGGATCAATCTGTAAGAGGTAGAGGTGGTGCGTTCCCTTAATCTCATCGGTATCTAACAGCTGTGGAATAATAGCATCATTTTCAGCAAACCTGCCTGTCAGATACTCTGCATTTTTGCGCCTCTCCTCAATAATCCCATCAACCCTCTTCATCTGGCTAATTAAGCCGAGAGCCTGGATTTCGGTAGTTGAGTAGTTCCCGGTGGCAAACCAGCCATACTTCCCTGGCAGAGCTGCCACATCGTACAACCAGTTCTCAATCTTGCGGGAGAAGTCGAGACCACAGAAACGGGCTGTGGGGAGGTACTCACCGTAGTTGTTGGTACAAACTACGATTCCACCCTCACCAAAACTGGTGATGTTCTTAACTTCGTGGAAACTGTAGGCTCCGAAATCACCGATTGTGCCCAGTTTCTTCCCCTTGTAGACTCCACCAAACCCGTGGGCGGCATCTTCAAGAACCATGATATCGTGCTTGCGAGCCAACTCCATGATGGGGTCCATGTCGACGGGCCAACCACCAATATGGACGGGGACTATCGCCTTGGTCCTCTTGGTAATCTTCCGCTCAACATCTTTGGGACACATGTTGATTGTACGGGGATCGACGTCGGCAAAGACAACCTTAGCACCCACACCTAGGGGGTAGAGCATAGTTGCTGCAAAGGTGATAGAGGGGACAATAACCTCATCGCCAGGACCTAAGTTGGCCCACTTAAAAGCCATCTCAAAGCCGTGGGTGGCGTTGGTTACAAAAGAGACATATTTGGTCTCTAAGTATTCAGCAACGATCTCCTCCAACTTGGCTACGTTGCTGGAAAGGGAGAGTTTCCCAGGAGGTCTACCATACTTATTGAGTTCAGTAACCGCTTTTTCAACCTCTTTAAGGGCCTCATTGTATCCGTCGCCATCTTTTTGGATTAAGAAACCCAACAGCGCCATAATGTCTTCGACGTTGTAGTTCTCACCAACAGCGGCCCAAGGGACCCTTGTCTCTCCAGTATTGTACCTAAAATCAGAAGCTTTCTTCTTCTCAGACATTGATTTCCTCCTTACCTATCTATATGAAATCATTATTCTAATTCGATGAACACCCTTGCTGGTGCTCCGGAAGTCCCTTCAACCGAAAGGGGTATGCAGTAGAGGGTGCCTCGCGACCCCTCAATCTGTTCAAGATTAATTAGTGGTGCTACCAAGAGAGACTCTT
Source organism: Spirochaetales bacterium (assembly GCA_012838895.1). Classification (GTDB taxonomy): domain Bacteria; phylum Spirochaetota; class Spirochaetia; order Sphaerochaetales; family Sphaerochaetaceae; genus DUOJ01. The sequence continues at coordinate 10,254 of DUOJ01000022.1, read as the reverse complement.
TCACAAAAAGTTCCCCCAATAACCCCCCCTTCTCCTCATCATCGTCCTCACTCCACGACGACTCGATACACGGCACATCGACACCAAAGATTGAGGGTTTCTGCTCTAAGACCCAAGCAATCGCATCGTTGGCGTAGGTGGGACAACTGAGGACATACCCCTCTTTATCCCACATAGCCCCCCAACCTGTATCGATAATCAGCGCCTCACCCGCCTTGGTCTCAACGGCATACTGCTCTAGTAGTTGGCGTCGAATGACAGCGTGGGGCTCTTGTGGGGGCAATTTAATAATAGTTACCGGCTTAATAAAATCGTCTAGAAAATAGGAGTCGAGCATCCGCCCCTCTTCTAAGATATGAGAGCCTGCTTCGACATAGGTCCCCGAGATGGTTGAGAAAGAGACCTTCGAGGCGAAAAATCCATCCTCCTTGACGGTTGCTAAAGTTTCAACCTCAACGTTGGGGATAATTCCCTCTAAGCCTGGCAAAGAGTAGTAACCCCAAAGGCGCTTTTTAAGTGTACCCGAAAGTTCAACATATTTGCCCATAAAACACCTCCTCCATTAAACCATTAGGTCCAGATACATTCACGATAACACAGCTCATACCATCTGTAACTGTAAAAATCTATTAGGTCTCTGTAAATTTAGTGACACCTTAATGGCTCTATTTTCTTATACAGATAGGAGTTTAGTTAAATTTACATTTTTATAGTATCATGGTATTATACTATCACGAAAGGGGGAAAGTGATGGAAGTACTATTTCCACTCAAAACGCAAGGGACAATAAAAAACTTGTCAATTCTGGAAGATGTGCAACGCCTTTTTTATGAAACTACCGGCTTAGGCCTCTCCTTATACTACAACGAAACTAACCAATACGACTTTTACCCCACCTCGGAGAAGAACAACTACTGTCGCCTCATCCAATCGTTTTTAGGGACTGGACCGTGTATTAAGAGCGACCAAGAGGCTTTAGGAAGAGCGACTCGTAGCGGTAGCCACTGCCTCTACACTTGCCATGCCGGACTCTTAAATATTGCTGTCCCCCTCACTTTGAAGGGGCAAATATTAGGGGCAATGTTTACAGGTCAACTGGTTAGCGAACCCCATTCAAAAGAGTCCTTTGAGCATAAAACGAAACATCTAGACCTCACCCCTCCTCAAAAGCGCACCCTCTACAACAGCTACCTCCAAGTTAAACACTTCGATAAAGATCAACTTTTATTAGCCACTAGATTAATAGTCTTTATGAGCAACTATATTATATCGCGGGAGAATGAACTTCTCCTCCAAGGAGAGATCTTCAAACGAGAAGAGGAGCTTCTTCAGTTTGAGAACCGACAGATGAAGATTCAAAACACCCTCCAAAAGTTGCAAATTAGTGTCTTAGAAGATCGAGTTTTCACCAAGAACGAGTCCCCTCGCCCCAACCATAAGCAAAACCGAAAGATCTTGATTGTCAGGCGGGCGGAAGAGATGATTAGACGCTACTATGCCCAATCTCTCTCAGTTGAAGATGTGGCTAAAGCAGTCTACCTCTCTCCCAACTACTTCAGCTCAATCTTCAAAGAGATTACCCGCACCACCTTCACTAACTACCTCAACGAGGTGCGGATTGATGAGGGGAAGCGCCTCCTAACCAGCACCGATATGCCAATTAAGGAGATTGTCCCTCTAGTAGGTTTTAACGACTACGACTACTTCAACAAGGTCTTTAAACGCATTGCCGGTCTCACCCCAGCTGCCTATCGGGAGATGCAACCTTACCACCTAAGGGAGAGAAGGGAGCTGTGAGTGACATTATCGCCATCTACGGCATCGGCCCCTTTAACACAGAAGAGAGCCTAAATCCAGCTCTTCTAGCTCATAATTGTATGATAATAGCGCTCTCCTATCTCTTTTAAATAGCTAGGGGTAATCGCTGAGAGACCATACTGAAAGTACACCCTCCAAGGCCAGATCAGCCCCGTTAAGCGTGAACCAATTGCTCCTAGCAAAGGGTTCTATTTGGGGTGATATGGTAAATTCCACTTTGCCCCCCGTTTGGTAAAAAGCTGTTTAAGGTTCTTACCCTCTTTTCCATCTATGCCCCAATGTACACCACTATTTTCTCTCCAATTTTTTTTATAAACTCCCTTTACTTTATTTAAAATCGTGTTTATTGTTATAACATGGATATTGGAAAAGCGATTCGCGACTTAAGGATGAGAGCCGGGTTCTCACAAGACAAATTGGTTAAAGAGTGTGGAATTTCTCGTAGCCAACTCTATTTTATTGAGTCGGGAAGATGTGTTCCTAGAATTGAGACAATGGAAAAAATCGCCACTGTGTTAAACATGCGAGTTTCCGATATAGTAATCTTCGCCGAAACCTATTACCCCTCATCAGTTAGCTGATGGGGAATCGTCGCAGCACTACTATCCCCCAATTCTAAGAACTAATTAGTCGATCATCTCCTCTATTGAAGCACCTGGAGCTACCATCGGGTAGACCATGTTGTCGAGTGGTATTTCACAATCGACCAAGACAGGGCCACCGTAGGCAAAAGCTTCTCTAAGGACTGCTTCGGGGTCATCATCTTTGGTGAGATGCATCCCATGGACCCCGTAGGCCTTGGCCAAAGTGATCCAATCAACATCGGTATCTAACGTAGTTTCGCTGTAGCGCTCTTCGTAGAAGAGGGTTTGCCACTGACGTACCATCCCTAAGGTGCGGTTGTTCATCACCAAGATAATTACCGGTAGGCGGTAGCGGGCGATTGTAGCCAACTCGTTACAGTTCATCCTAAAAGAGCCATCTCCAGCAACATTGACTACCCGACGGTTAGGGTTACCAACCTGGGCCCCAATAGCGGCACCTGTGCCATACCCCATCGTCCCCAACCCCCCACTTGTTAAAAATCGCTTCTTAGGGGTGTGTCGACAAAATTGAGCAGCCCACATTTGGTGTTGACCAACTTCAGTTACCAACACCGCATCATCCTCCATCAAAGCCGAGAGGGTCATTAAGATTTGGGAGGGACGCCGAGTCTCCCCATTAATTTTAAAGGGGTAGAGCTCCCTCCAATGGGCAATCTGCTCCATCCATTCGGTGTGTAAGATTGGCTCGCTAAGTTGGGCATTTACTTTAGAGAGGATCACCTTGCTATCCCCTATGACGTGGTAGTAGGTGGAGATGTTCTTATTGATTTCAGCCGGATCGACATCGATGTGGACAATCTTGGCTCGCTTAGCAAAGGCGCTCGCCTTACTCACTACGCGGTCACTAAAGCGGGCTCCAATCACCAATAGAAGGTCGCAATTGTTGACAGCAATGTTAGAGAGACGTGTCCCGTGCATCCCAATCATCCCGGTGAAGCGTTCACTGTTTGAGTCAATCGCTCCATTGCCCATCAAAGAGACCCCTAATGGAGCATCAATCTTCTCGATAAATTCTGCCAACTCCTCCTCTGCTTGGGAGCGAATTACCCCGCCGCCAACGTAAAGCATCGGCTTTTTAGACTCTCTCAAGAGGGTAATCAACTGGCCAATTGCCCCATTTTTGAGGTGCTCTCCGGTCCGTTTGGGCCAGCGCACCTCGATGGGAGAATACTCCCCCATTGCCGCAGTCACATCCTTAGGGACATCGATTAAGACGGGACCTGGACGCCCTTCGCGGGCTATGAAGAAGGCGTTACGAATGGTCGCTGCTAAATTATTAACATCTTTGACAATGTAGTTGTGTTTGGTGATGGGCATCGTAATCCCACTGATATCGACCTCTTGGAAGCTATCCCTCCCCAAGAGGTCAGTTGACACGTTACCGGTTATAGCCACCATCGGCACCGAGTCCATATAGGCGGTGGCCAGACCGGTTACCAAGTTAGTGGCTCCCGGACCGCTAGTGGCAAAGACCACCCCCACCTTCCCGGTTGAACGGGCATAGCCGTCAGCCGCATGGGAGGCTCCCTGCTCGTGACTTGTCAAGATATGGCGAATGGAATCGCGGTGTTTGTATAGGGCGTCGTAGATGTTGAGAACAGCGCCCCCCGGAAAACCAAAGACGGTATCGACTCCCTGCTCTTTCAAACAAGCAACAATAATTTCAGCTCCATTTATCTTCATCCAACTTCTCCTCTACTCTTTAAAAACAGCTCCTGTCGATGCACTAGTTACTTGACGGGCATAGCGACCCAGATACCCCTCCTTAATGGGGGGTTCGGGGGCTTTGAACCCCTCTCTCCGTTTAGCCAGAGTCGCTTCATCAACCAAGAGGTTGATCTCTCCCCCATCGATATCAATCTCAATCAGATCCCCCTCTCTAACGAAGGCAATGGGTCCCCCTTCAGCTGCTTCAGGCGAGATGTGTCCAATTGAGGCGCCACGGGTAGCTCCGCTGAAACGTCCATCGGTAATGAGAGCCACCTCTTTGTCGAGCCCCATTCCAGCAATGGCTGAAGTGGGTCCCAACATCTCCCTCATTCCGGGTCCCCCCTTGGGCCCCTCATAGCGAATTACAACGACATCACCCTTCTTGATTTGTTGGCTGTAGATTGCTTGGGAGACCTCCTCTTCCGACTCAAAGACTCGCGCCGGGCCGGTATGTTTGAGCATCTCAGGGTCGACTGCTGAGCGTTTGACAACGGCGCCATTGGGGGCTAAGTTCCCCTTTAAGACCGCTATCCCCCCCGTTGTGCTGTAGGGGTGATCTATGGGACGAATTACACTTTGATTGTAGTTTTGGGCCTTTTCGACCTGCTTCCCAATCGTTGTCCCTCCCACTGTAATAGCCTCTTTCCTGATAAGGTTCTTTTTGTTCAGCTCTTTCATCACCGCCATCACCCCTCCCGCTTGGTAGAGGTCCTCAATGTGGTGGGGTCCTGCAGGGGCAAGGGAGCAGAGATTGGGAGTGCGCTTACTCACCTCGTTGGCCATGAAGATATCTAACTTAACTTTAGCCTCGTGGGCGATTGCCGGGAGGTGGAGCATGCTGTTGGTGGAGCACCCCAAAGCCATATCAACGGCTAGGGCGTTCTCAAAAGCCGCCTCATTCATAATATCGAGGGGTTTAAGTTGCTTCTCATAGAGCTCCATAATCTTATAACCGCTCTCTTTGGCGAGGCGGTCGCGTTCACTATAGACAGCTGGAATGGTGCCGTTACCAGGCAGGGCCATCCCTAGGGCTTCAGTGAGACAGTTCATACTGTTAGCAGTAAACATACCGGAGCAAGAACCACAGGTAGGGCAAGCTTTGTCCTCACATTCCAACAGTTCTGCATCGCTCATCATACCGCTACTGTGGGCTCCAACAGCCTCAAAGACGGTGGTTAAATCGATAGCACCCCCTTTACCGGGGACTTTACCAGCCAACATCGCCCCCCCCGAAACGACAATGGTGGGGATATTAATCCGCGCGGCAGCCATCAACATAGCCGGGACAATTTTATCGCAGTTGGGGACCATTACCAAAGCATCAAAGGGGTGGGCCATCGCCATCACCTCAATTGAATCGGCAATCAGTTCACGACTTGCCAGCGAGTATTTCATCCCCTTATGCCCCATTGCTAAGCCATCACACACCCCGATTACCGAGAACTCCATGGGAGTCCCTCCGGCGCTCCTCACCCCCGCTTTAACAGCCTCAACAATCCTCTCGAGGTGGACATGGCCGGGGATGATAGTATTGGCAGAGTTGACAATCCCAATTAAGGGAGAGGCAATCTCACGGTCGCTCAACCCTAACGCTTTTAGGAGTGAGCGGTGGGGCGCACGACTTGCGCCACTCTTCATCTCATCGCTTCTCATATTTTGGCCCCACTCTCTTCCAATTTAGTATATTTTCTAAACTCTTGGAGCAAAGCGAGAGTTATCTCCCCCGCCACCCCATCGGCAATTGGTTGCCCGTCGAGCTCGGTCAACGCAATAATCTCAGCCGCTGTACCCGTTAAGAAGGCCTCATCGGCGTTCAACACATCAAAGAGGGTAAAGGGGACCTCTTTAACGGTGTAGCCCATTTTTTGGGCGATCTCTAAGACCACCATGCGGGTAATCCCATCGAGGGTTCCCAGCCAGATGGGAGGGGTACAGATTACTCCCCTCTTAACGATGAAGATGTTGTCGCCAGTACACTCAGTAACCAACCCCTCACTGTTTAGGAGTATAGCTTCATCGGCTCCGTAGCGACGCGCCTCAATCGAAGCTAAGATGTTATTGAGGTAGTTGAGGCTCTTAATCTGTGGGTTAACAATCGTCGCATTGTTGCGGCGCAGATGGCTAGTGATCACCTTGAGTCCCCTTCTATAAGCCTCATCACTGTAGAGGGCAACTTGTCCTGCGATACAAAAGAGTCGAGGAGGATGGGTCGAAGGATGGGGGTAGAGCCCCAATCCATCGGCTCCGCGGGTACACACTAGGCGGATATAACCGCTAGAAAGGGCGTTGCGTCGGCAAGTTTCCAATACTATTTCACTTATCTCCCCAATTGGGAGGGGAAGCTCAAGGTTGATAGCCTTAGCAGCACTCTCAAAACGTTCCATATGTTGGGCCAATTTGAAGACCCGCCCATCGTAAGCTCTGATCCCTTCAAAGATCCCATCACCATACAAAACTCCATGGTCTAAGACTGGAATTTTAGCCTCACTCATTGGGAGGTATTGCCCCTCTAAATATACAATTTGTTCACTCATAGCCTACTCCTTATTTCCTGCTATTGCTTGGGCAACTAATGTTCCCATCTCTTTCGTCCCAATGAGACGCATCCCTTCACTCATAATATCTTCAGTGCGCCATCCAGCACTGAGCACCTCTTCTACGGCCCCCTCAACAGCGAGCGCCTCCTCCTCTAAGTTGAAGGTGTGGCGGAACATCATCGCTACCGAGAGGATGGTGGCCAAGGGGTTGGCCCGGTCTAGCCCCGCGATATCAGGGGCTGAGCCGTGAATTGGCTCGTAGAGGCCAAAGTTATCTTCTCTTAAACTGGCTGAGGGGAGCATCCCGATGGAGCCGGTTATCATACTAGCTTCATCACTCAAGATATCACCAAACATATTGGAGGTGACAATCACATCAAACTGTTTAGGGTTACGCACCAGTTGCATCGCAGCGTTGTCGACATACATATGGTTGAGCTTCACCTCCCGGTAGCGCTTAGCCACCTCATTGACGACAGAGCGCCACAAACGGGACGACTCAAGGACGTTAGCCTTATCGACACTGGTTAACTTCTTACTCCGTTTCATAGCCAGTTCGAAAGCTTTAATGGCAATTCTCTCAACTTCACTGCGAGAATAGAGCATCGTGTCGTAGGCGCTCTCCCCATCTTCGCTAATTGCTTTAGGGCCAAAGTAGATTCCCCCTGTCAGCTCACGCACCACCATCACATCGAGCCCCCCCTCAATAATCTCTTCTTTGAGGGGACACGCTCCCGAGAGTTGCGCATAGAGGATGGCGGGGCGAAGATTGCAGAAAAGATTGAGACCACTGCGGATTCCAAGGAGCCCCTTTTCGGGGCGCTGGTCCCCTTTTAGGTGGTCCCATTTAGCACCACCAACCGCGCCTAAGAGAACCGCCTCTGCATCGAGGCACCCTAGAAGAGTCGATTCAGGCAAAGGCGTCCCCATCGTGTCAATGGCTTGACCACCCATTAGGTAGAAGGAGAAATCGAACTTGTGGCCAAACTTCTCACCAACTGCTCCCATCACCCTTAGCGCTTCAGCTACAATATCACCACCAATCCCATCGCCGGGGATAACTGCTATTTTCATCCTCATCCCAACACCTCCTCTTTTAGGTAGTTGATTAACCCATCTTTAGCCACCATCTCTTGAATGAAGGGGGGGAAGGGTTCGCTGTTAAACTTTTCACCGGTTGTCTCGTTGGTAATCACCCCTTGGGAGAAGTCTACCGAGACTACGTCCCCATTTTTTATCCCCTTAACCGCCTCGGGGCTCTCTAAAATGGGGAGTCCTATGTTGATAGAGTTGCGGTAGAAGATTCTAGCAAAAGAGGCGGCAATTACACAGCTTACCCCAGCGGTCTTAATAGCAAGGGGGGCGTGCTCTCTCGAGGAGCCGCACCCAAAGTTGTCTTCAGCCACGATCAGGTCACCTGGCTCCACCTTTTGGGCAAAGGTGGCATCGATATCTTCCATACAGTGGCTAGCCAACTCTTTAGCATCGCTGGTATTTAGGTAGCGCGCTGGGATGATAACGTCAGTATCGACGTTACTGCCATACTTAAAAACTTTACCTTCAATCTTCATCTTACAGCTCCTCTACCTTCTCAGGGTTACTAATTCTTCCAGTTAAAGCTGAAGCAGCCGCGACAGCAGGGCTGGCGAGGTAGACCTCGCTCTTAGGGTGGCCCATCCGCCCCACAAAGTTGCGGTTGGTGGTGGCAACAGCCCGCTCCCCTTCAGCTAAGATCCCCATGTGTCCCCCTAGACATGGACCACAGGTGGGGGTGCTGACGATAGCTCCCGCCTCAACAAAAGTCCTTAATAACCCCTCCTCCATCGCTTGGAGGTAGATTCTCTGGGTGGCGGGGAAGATGATTGTTCTCACCTTACGGTTAACCCGCCTCCCCTTAAGGATTTTGGCGGCCACTCGTAAATCGCTAATACGCCCGTTGGTACATGAGCCTATCACCACCTGGTCAACTTCAATCTCCCCAACTTCGTCGATAGTGCGGGTATTTGAGGGGAGGTGGGGGAAAGCGACTGTGGGTCTGATTTGACTTAAATCGATCTCGTAGATCGCATCGTAGTGGGCATCGCTGTCAGCTTCATAAATCTTGGGACTCCCTTGGTGGTGCTCTTTTAGGTACGCTAAAGCAATTTCATCAACGCCAAAGATCCCGTTCTTAGCCCCCGCCTCTATCGCCATATTACAGACTGTAAAGCGGTCGTCGATATTTAAAGAGGCAACCCCCTCTCCCACAAACTCCATCGATTTGTAGAGGGCACCGTCGACGCCAATTAAACCAATGATATGGAGGATTAAATCTTTGCCACTCACCCAAGGGGAGAGGCTCCCTGTAAGGTGAAACTTTAGGGCTGAAGGGACTTTAAACCACGCCTTGCCGGTGGCCATCGCCCCCGCCATATCGCTACTGCCAACCCCGGTGGAGAAGGCTCCAAGGGCGCCGTAGGTACAGGTGTGGCTATCAGCTCCAATGATTAAATCGCCAGCGTTGACCAACCCCTGTTCGGGGAGGAGGGCGTGTTCAATCCCCATCTCCCCAATTTCAAAGTAGTTCTCAATCCCCTTAGAGTAGGCAAACTCTCTCATCTGCTTACACTGCTGGGCCGCTTTAATATCTTTATTGGGGGTGAAGTGGTCGGGGACAAGGGCAATCTTCGCCTTGTCAAAAACTTCACTTAGCCCAAATTTGGCAAACTCATTGATTGCCACCGGGGCTGTAATATCGTTACCCAGCACTAAATCTAGATTGGCCATTATTAGCTGACCAGGGCGCACTTCGGCGAGACCGGCGTGTGCAGCTAAAATCTTCTGGCTCATTGTCATACTCATTTTGCCTCTCCTTGTAGAGTTAAATTAGGGGGAGAGACCCCCTCTTTCATCAGTTTGTATTCAATTGCATCGACAATAGCCATCCAGCTAGCTTCGATGATATCGCTTGAAACACCCACGGTAGACCACGAATAGCGCCCATCGGAGGTCTCAATTAAGACCCTAACGGTGGCCGCTGAGGCCTGTTTAGAATCTAGTACGCGCACTTTAAAGTCGGTGAGGTAGGTGGTCGATAGGAGGGGGTAAAAACTCTCCAGCACTTTACGAATCGCTTTGTCGAGGGAGTGGACGGGTCCATTTCCTTGAGCGACAGCAATGGCCGACTCGCCATTAACCACCACCTTAACCAACGCAGTGTGGCTTGAATCGATATCCCCTTTTAAGGGGCGCTCTCCAAAGGTTTTATAGTGGTCGAGGGTGAAGTAGGGTTGGTATTTACCCAAGTATTTGGCAATCACCAGCTCAAAGGAGCTCTCAGCTCCCTCAAATTGGTAACCATCAAATTCCATCCGTTTGAGTTCCTCCATAATCTGTTTGGTTTCAGGTGAGTCTTTATCTAACTCGGGGGCATATTTTTGAATCCTCCTCAAGATTGTGGCCCTGCCTGAGACTTCACTCATTAAAAGGCGTCGCTCGTTACCCACCTTTAGCGGGTCGATGTGTTCAAAGGAGCGGGGGTTCTTTCCAACTCCATCGATGTGCATCCCCCCCTTGTGGGCAAAGGCGCTCCGCCCCACATAGGG
>DUOJ01000021.1 GCA_012838895.1 Spirochaetales bacterium | reverse complement strand
TATAAGTTTTCGCCCCATCCCTTCGATGGTGACGATAGAGACAATTGTTGAAGATTTTATGGAACTTTTCTATCCCGGAAGGAGCGGACAGCGCGTCTTAACCAACGAAGGGATTCGTGAAGAGCTCTCACTCCTCTTAAACAAGTGTGGAGTAGAGTTGGAAAAGCAAATCTACCTCGCTTTCTTCCATACCAACCCCCTCAACCTAGAGGACGAAGAGGTGGCCCCCTACCAAAATATAGCCTCTGAGATAGTCAATAAGCTCTTTAGAGCCCTCCCAGATTTGAGGCGGATGATGAAAGAAGATGCTGTCAGTGCCTACGAGGGGGACCCAGCAGCCACCTCGGTGCGGGAGATCTTAATTGCCTACCCTGGGGTTCGAGCCCTAACTATCCACCGCATCGCCCACTTCCTCTACCTTGAAGAGGTCCCCCTTGTCCCTCGAATGCTAGCGGAGACGGTTCACAAACAGACGGGCATTGACATCCACCCTGGAGCTGAAATAGGACGTTGCCTCTTTATCGACCACGGCACGGGCGTTGTCATTGGGGAGACGAGTCAAATTGGAAACCAGGTGAAGATCTACCAAGGGGTCACCTTAGGCGCTCTCAGCTTCCCTAAAGACCAACGGGGAGAACTAATTAGGGGGGCCAAAAGGCACCCCACCCTCAAAGATAAAGTGACTATCTACGCCAATGCGACCCTCTTAGGAGATATTACGGTGGGAGAGAATGCCGTCATTGGCTCTAACACTTGGATAAGAAACGATGTTCCTGCCAACCGCATTGTTCAAAATAAAGAGCCCGAAGTTGTCATACGTGAGCTCTCACCAGAGAAGGTGAGCACTAAAGAGTGTGATAATTAAGACTACTCAACCTGAATAGAGGCGATATATTCGCTGGGGGTCATCCCTGCATAGCGTTTGAACACTTTGGAGAAGTAGTTGCTGTCGTTGAAACCGAGGAAAGAAGCCACCTCTTGGATGGAGGTCTTCCCATCCTCAAAGTAGAGTTTAGCTACCCCAATGCGTTGTTTGCTCACATAAGCTGGAATTGACATCCCCGTCTCCCGCTTAAACTTACGTGAGATGTGGGAGATATGGGTGTTATAGAGCTCTCCCAACTGGGTAATGGGGATATCTTGATTGAGATTAATCATCAAGTAGGTGACAACCTTCTTAATTAGCGGGCTATAAGAGGTGATTGAGAACTCAAAGACCGCTTTAGCATAGTCGAGCACCATCTGGTCGTAGAGGTGGTCATTGAGGTAAGGCATTGAGATGGCCCTCTCAATCATGATGTAGTATTTGTTGTAGAGGCTGTAGAGGTAGAGCGATTGCAACCCGCCGAGCCTGGCAGCATAGCGACAGAGGGCATTGAGGGCTACCAACTCATTTTTACAACACCGTAGAGCTTCACTGGGAATCTCTTTGTTACTACAAATTAGATCAGGAAAGAGGCGTTTACGCCTCTCAAGGAGCTCCTCCATCTTGAAGGGATTCCCCCATTTTATAAAGTGCAAAATCTCCTGTTCAAATTCATATTTCTGCTCAAGTTGGATTAAGTTGAGCGAATCAGACATAAATCCAAATTCTTGAGAGGTTTCATTGGAATCTCTATTTTCTTCCATAACCCTATCCCTTACTTATGAAGGATAATAAGATATAGGGTGAAAAG
>DUOJ01000020.1 GCA_012838895.1 Spirochaetales bacterium | reverse complement strand
TTCAACAAATGGGAGAGGCTCAACTTGAAATCGTCGTTGCTGGAACAGTTGACGGCATTACGATGGTTGAGGGGGGCGCTAAGCAGGTCTCAGAAGAGCTCCTCTTAGAGGCAATTGATAGAGCTCAACCGGTCATAAGCGACCTTTGCAAATTGCAACTTGAACTCGCTAAACTAGCTGGTAAAGAGAAACTCCCCTTGATGGAGAGTGAAGAGGCTCCCGCTTTTCTCAAAGAGATTGAGAGCTACGCCTACCCCCTCTTTGAGAAGGCTAGCTTTGTTAAAGGTAAGATGGAGCGCCATGGTGCTCTCGACGCTGCCAAAGTAGATGTCCTTGAGAAATTTAGTGAAGTAATTGAAGAGAGTGGTAAAAAAGAGCTTGTCTTAGCCCTCTTTGAGGAGTTGGAGTACTCCATTTTACGCTCTTCGATTTTAGATAAAGGGATACGTACCGACGGCCGTAAGGTTGATGAAATAAGAAATATCACCTGTGAAGTTGGGGTCTTACCAAGGACCCACGGCAGTGCTCTCTTTACACGGGGTGAGACCCAGAGCTTGGCAACTATAACGTTGGGAACCGCCAGTGATGAACAGATGTTCGATACAATCGATGCTGAAAAACATTTTAGCAACTTCATGCTCCACTACAACTTTCCCCCATTCAGCGTGGGTGAGACGGGAAGAATTGGGACTGGCAGAAGAGAGATTGGCCATGGCCACCTTGCTCAGCGCTCATTAGAGAACATTATCCCCTCAAAAGATGATTTCCCCTACACAATCAGGATTGTCTCGGAGATTTTAGAGTCTAACGGCTCCTCCTCAATGGCTTCAGTGTGTGGTGGAACCCTCGCTTTGATGGATGGTGGTGTTAAAATTGAGAAGCCGGTGGCTGGTATTGCTATGGGCTTAATTACCGCTGACGACAAATTTAGCAAATATGCGATCTTGAGCGATATCTTAGGGGAAGAGGACCACCTGGGGGACATGGACTTTAAAGTTGCGGGAACCGAAGATGGTATTACCGCCTTCCAGATGGATATCAAGATTGCCGGGGTAACCCAAGAGGTTATGACCAAGGCCCTCCACCAAGCTAAAGAGGGGCGCCTCCACATCTTAAAGATTATGGAGCAAGCTTTGGCACAACCGAGAAGTGAAATCTCTGAGTTGGCTCCTAAAATCCTCACCCTCAAAGTTGATGAGGATAAAATTGGGGCAGTCATCGGTACCGGTGGTAAGACCATTAAAGGGATTGCCGAACAAACTGGTGCAGAGATTAATATTGATAACGACGGCTTAGTCACTATTTTTGGACGCAATAAAGTCTCAGCTCAAGCTGCCTACGACCTAGTCAAATCGATTGTTGAAGAGCCTGAAGTGGGAAGAATCTACCAAGGGACCGTCAAACGGATTATGGATTTTGGTGCTTTTATTGAAATCCTCCCTGGCAAAGAGGGGTTGTGCCACATCTCTAAACTGGCCAAAACCCGTGTCAACAACGTTAATGACGTCTTAAGTGTTAACCAAATTATCCCCGTCAAACTGATTGAAGTTGATCGGATGGGTCGTTTAAACCTCTCCTATATCGATGCCCTTGAAGAGGGTGAGAAGAAATAATCATGGAGAAGGGTGTAACCGTAAGGACGGTTGTAGAGGAGGGGGCAGCGCTCCCTCTCTATACAACTGAGAGGGCAGCAGGGGGCGACCTATTTGCCTATCTCCCTAATGGTGAGGTGACACTCCCCGCCAAGGGGGGTATCGCCCTCATTCCAACCGGTTTAATCTTCGAAATTCCTGCTGGCTACGAGGGGCAAGTTCGCCCCCGTAGTGGCTTAGCAGCAAAATATGGGGTGACTGTCTTAAACTCACCTGGTACAATTGATAGCGATTATCGTGGCGAGGTTAAAATAATTTTAATTAACCACGGTAGTCAAGATTTTAAGGTTACCCATGGCTTAAGAATTGCCCAATTGGTCATCGCTCCGGTGGAGCAGGGGCATTTTATTGAGGTTGGAAGTTTAAGTGAAACCAATCGAGGTGATCAAGGATTCGGTTCAACAGGAGTATAAGGAATGCTCAGAAGGCGGGGCTCTACTTTTACTACCTTACACAACTATATTCTACGGGAGTTTTTTCTCTCGCTGTTGGTCGCTTTCCTCTTTTTCTTCTTTATCTTCGCTGTTAATCAACTCCTCCTTTTTGCCCAAAAAATTATCTTAAAAAATGTCGATGTCCTTTCGGTAGTGAAGCTGGTGGCTTTAGCCATACCCCAAATTCTCCTCTATACCATCCCATTTTCCACCCTCAGCGCCTCTTCGATGGTGATTGGTGATAAATCGGCCAATAATGAGATCTTAGCGTTAAGGGCAGCCGGGATCTCCCTTCGACGCCTCTTTGAGGTTATTGCAGTTTTAGCCCTTCTCCTCTCCCTCTTAACCTTTTTTGTCGCCGATGTGATGCTCCCCTATAGCCATCTCCGCTTTAAGACACTCTACAGTGAACTGCTCCAAGACCTCCCCACGTTAGAGATTGAGAGCTACGCCGTCAACACTATTGGGGATACGGTGCTAGTCACCACCAATGTCGATAATGGGGTGATAGAGAACCTAGTTATGTTTGACACCTCAAAAGGAGAGGAGCAACAGATTATAACAGCCAAAGAGGGGAGGGTGACGCTAATCGACCTCGACACCTTCCTCTACCGTCTAGATGTAAAAGACCCAGTGATTTTAAATGCCAAAACCGGTGTACTCGACAACTATGCGTTGGCTGAAGCCGAGAGTATGACCTTCTACCTCGATTTCTCTTCTCAAGTCTCTCAGCTGACCGATGTTAAGCCTTCCCAACTAAGCTCGCGGGACCTTTTAACCCTCATCGAAGCTCGAAAACAAGAACTAGAGAAAAGTCGAGAGATAAAAGAGGTTGCCCTCTTAACGCTACGGGGCAAATTGGGAAATTTGTTGGGACAATTAGCCGATGATGAGACCTTATTAGGTGAGATTGTCTCTTTAGAGAGTGAGATCTTAATTCTAGAGAAGAAGCCTGAGATTAACTTCTACCTCCAATACTACCGCGCTGAACTACATAAAAAATTTGCTTTAGCTGCCAGTTGCTTTATTTTAGTTTTTATCACCTTCCCCCTCTCTTTTATGCGCTTAAAACATGGGCGCCTCTTTGGATTTGGTTTAAGCCTTTTGGTAGCAGCGGCCTACTGGTTTCTCCTCTTCTTTGCCCAAAAACAGGTCTTAAACTTCTCTTTTAACCCAGCCTATCTAATTTGGTTCCCCAACTTTTTGATGGCTCTTGTGGCCTTTATCCTCCTATTCAGGAGGAGGCGCCTATGAAAAAGTTGGACCGCTACATAGGGGGCTCGATTATAAGGTTGGTTATTATCTCATCTCTTTTAATTACCCTAATTTTGGCCCTTTTTGACATCTTCAGTAATCTGGAGCAGTACCTCTCGTCCAATCTAAACTACCTCGATATTGGGCTTCTGACTCTCCTCTATCTACCCCAAGCCCTCACTTTGGCTCTGGGGCCAGCCACCCTTTTTTCAACCACCTACTTCCTCTCAATGCTCCATGCCAACAACGAGATGATAATCCTCTCCAACATTGGCCACTCTTTTAGGCGAATTATACGCCCAATATTTGTTTTGGGCCTTTTTTTAGTCGCTTTCCAGTTCACCTTCTCAGAGAAGGTGGCTATTCCCGCCCTTAGAGAGAAAGAGATCTTAGCTGACCAGAAGTTGGGTCGCACCACTAGTCACGACAGTCGTAATATCACATTGCAGAGCCCTGACGGGAACTATATCCTCCACGCCAAACGATACCGGGAGCAGGGGAGTCAAATATCTACCGTCCTTTTAATCCTTTTAGATGGAGAGAACCATCTCTCAGAGCGCATTGATGCGGCCAGTGGCTACTTCAATGGGGAGTATTGGGTCTTAAAAGATATTCAACGTTACCTTATCGATAGCAACAACCACCACCTCTTGGTTGAAAAAAATGAGGAATACCACAACCCTCAAATAACGATGGAACCGGCCCTCTTTAGAAATTTAAGTGCCGATATCTCAACTATGGACCTTGAGGGGGCTATTCGTTACGTTCAAGTTATAAAGAGGATGAATGCTACCCAATATGCAGTCTACGCCAGTGACTTAGCTTCACGCATCTGGAGCAATTTAACCCCCTTAATCTTGATTTTCATCTCGTGTGCAACCCTCTTTGCATGGCGCAAGAATGTCTTAATTCTCTCAATCCTCTCGAGTCTCTCGATTGCTGTAATCTATTTTGTCTTCGATATGGTCTCGATGATTTTTGCAAAACAAGCCATAATAGCCCCCTATATGGGGCCTCTATTACCTATGATTGTCCTCAGTGGCATCTCCCTAGTTATTTTAATCTTTAGAAGGACCTAAGTTGTGGATAATATCTTTAGAATTTTAAAATCTGATAAAACCAGCCAGGCTCGCACTGGCATTTTAACCCTTCCTCACGGAGAGGTAAAAACTCCCGCCTTCATGCCGGTAGGGACCAATGGGACTGTTAAGGGGATGCACCACACTAGCGTGGCTGAAATTGGGTACAATTTAATTTTAGGCAACACCTACCACCTCTATTTGCGCCCCGGAATTGAGGTTTTAGAGAGTTATGGAGGACTCCACAACTTCTCAGCTTGGGATGGGAACATCCTCACCGACAGTGGGGGGTTTCAAATTTTTTCCCTTGCCAAACTTAGAAAAATTAGAGAAGAGGGGGTTGAGTTTCAATCCCACATCGATGGCTCACGCCACCACCTCACACCGGAGAGGGTAGTCGAGATCCAAAAGATAATTGGGAGTGATATCTTGATGTGCCTCGATGTGTGTACCCCTCCCGAAATCTCCCACCGCCAAGCGCGTGAGGCGATGGAGATAACCCACCGGTGGGCTGAGCGCTCAATTCGAAGGTGGCAAGAGCTTGAAGATTTTGAAGGGCAACTCTTTGGGATAGTCCAGGGCAATTTCTACGAAGATTTACGCCAACAAAGTAGTGAGTTTATCTCTTCGCTCAATTTCCCCGGTCTAGCCATAGGCGGACTCTCCGTGGGAGAGAGCCCAGAGATTTTCTCCCACTTCTTAGGTCACACTACCCAATTTCTCCCTAACGACAAGGTGCGCTATGTGATGGGGATTGGCTCCCCCGACTACATTATGGATGCTATAGCGAATGGGATTGATCTCTTTGATTGTGTCTTAGCCACTAGGATTGCCCGTAATGGGGCTGTTTTTAGTGATGATGGTCTCTTAAATCTTAAGAAAGCAATTCACGAAAAAGAGCGTGGTCCTATTGTTGATGGATGTAGCTGTCACGCCTGTACCACCTATTCAAGGGGCTATTTGCGCCATCTCTTCAAGTGTGGCGAGATGTTGGGGGGGATGTTGGCAACTGAACACAACCTCACCTATCTCTACAATTTGATGGAGAGGAGTCGCCAAGCCATTGAAGAGGGGAACTTTACCCAATTTAAGGAGGCTTATCTAGAGCGGTACTATGGAAAGTAAGAGTGAGCGAGCTAAGAAAAATTCAATCATAGTGATGACCTTTACCCTCCTCTCTAGGATAGTAGGAATCTTTAAAGCTAGAGTTATTGCCACCGTCTTTGGGGCTACAACGGTGGGAGACCTTTTAAACTTCACCTTTAATATCCCCAACAACTTTCGTAAACTCTTTGCTGAAGGGGCCCTCTCTTCAGCCTATATCCCCCGCTTCAGCTCAGCTATTGGTGAAGAGGGGAGTGGCGAGCGCTCTAAAGGGCTCCTTAAGGTAATGAATGGGTTTCAGCTCCTTATCTCTCTCCTCCTTTTAGGGGGAGTCCTCCTCTTTGGCTCACAAATCATCCGTCTAATTAGTGACTATAGAGAGCCCTCTTTAGTCAACTTAGCGGCTAAATTACTCTTTCTCTTCACCCTCTTCTTAGCCGCTATTTCCTACAGCGCCTTGTGGAGTGGGGTTCTTCAATGCCACGGCTCCTTCTTAGTAGCAGCGGCTGCACCTCTCCTCTTCTCACTCGCTATCATAATCGCTGTAAAGAGCACGGAGAGACTCCTAGGCCCCTTTTCAATGGCTTTGGGGGTAGTTGTAGGGGGAATCTTACAAGTGCTTGTTGTGTGGCTTGCCTTAAGGCGCTACTCCTACCGTTTAGAGATCTCTTTTAACTTTAAGAATAGCGACTTTTTGGCCGTCTTGAAGGCTTGGTTACCGGTCACCCTAATTGCCCTCACCACCATCTTGACCCAGCAGGTCTCCTACTTCTTTGCCTCATCTCTTTCTGAGGGGAGTGTCACAGCCTTGAGCAATGCCATTATAATTTGGCAAGCCCCCTATGGAATCTTCTATGGGGCCATTGCTACTGTCTACTTCCCTTTAATAGCATCAGCCGATTTAAGTGAGGTGAAATCGATAATCTCTAAAGGGGTCTCCTACCTTCTCACTTTCCTAATCCCCATCACCATCATCCTGGTGACGCTGAGGAATGAGACGGTGGCAGCCCTCCTTCAAAGTGGTCTCTTTAAACTTAAAGATACCCTTCTAACCGGCTCAATCCTCCTCTACTATGCCCTTGGAATCCCCCTTGTGGCTTTGTATAGCTTCCTACAAAGGGGGTGTTACTCTTTGGGGAAGTACAAAACAGCCCTCTATTTCAACCTTCTAGTCGCTTGTGTCGATATTCTGTCGATGGTGATTCTAATTAAGGGGATGGGGTGGGGGGTGATCGCTTTGAGTATCGCCAATACAATCTCCTTTGGGGTAGGGGCCCTCATCCTCGCCATCTATCTAAGGGTCAATAACTACTTTAAGGTAGAAAAAGAGATTATAAAGGTGCTCATTGCCAATATCCCCCTCTTCCTCTTAACTATCGTTTATCAGAAGGTGATTAACCCCACATGGTGGCACGGGGGAAGCTCATGGGGCAATGTGCTAAAGCTCGCCCTCCTCTATGGGGGGGCGCTCCTCTTAACACTGGGGGTCTATCTTTTGGTGGGGATAAAAGTCCTCCCCGCTAGAAGGAGAGGACCTCAATCGACTCAACACTAAAGTCGTAGGTACGCTCGTTAATCTCAAAGGTGAAACGCTCTCCAACTTTCCGATTTAGAAGCTTTGTCCCAAAGGGGGCCAAGTACGAGATAATATTCTCGTGTGGATTGGACTCCCAAGGCCCTAAGATTTGGTAGGTCTCTTGGCGCCCCTCAAGGTGGTTCAGGAGGGTAACGGCGGTCCCAAAGGCGACTTTATCAGGGGAGACACTCTCCGGGGAGATCACCACAGCCCTTGAAATCTCATCGGTGAGGCGCATCATAGTGGTGTTTAAGATTCCTTGGCGCTCTTTAGCTGCTTTGTACTCCGAGTTCTCTCTTAGATCACCGAGGGAGATAGCTGCACCAATCTCTTTTGAGTTCTCAGGGATATCGACATTCATTATATTGTCGAGCTCCTCTTGCTTCGCTATGAGGCTGGCGTGAGTCACCAAAAGGCCACTTGAGACAAGTTCGGTCTGATTCTCCTCCTCTCCGAGGAAGACAAATTCGGGGAACTTTTCTAAAATAAAGTGTTTCACCTCAATCTTTTTGGAGGTCTCTAACCCCTGCATCCTTTGGACGATAAAGTTGATTCTCTGGGCTGCCCCTTCGTTAGCACTCTTTAAGAATTGGAAGATTAAGCGCTCATCAAAGATAATCGTTGTCAAAGTCTTAGCAATTTTACGATTCTCAGTTGTATCTTTACGGGCCTCAACGGCATTGAAAGCGTAATCAAGAAGTTGAAGTTGACTCGTTAAGAGCGACTCAAAGGGGACCTTCATCTTCTTCTCCCAATACTTGCGGTCATAAGTGCGTGAGAGGTAGGTGAAGAGGTCGGCGTTCTCCCGATAGTTGCGCACCGTATTTTTAAACATATCTTCAATAACTTTAGTTTTTCCCTGCTCTAAGAGGGTCTCCATGATATAACCGGTTAAGTAGTAGGGGTAGAGGGAGACGAGCACTAGGGCGACCATATCGCTCTCTTCAACACTAACCACGTTGTCGATAAAGAGTTTTTTAATCTCCGAGTCATCTATTTGGCTAAAGGTTGTAGGAATGTTATCGAGCATCCCATAGAGGTATCTAAAATCGACACTGGGGCGCTCTAAGAAGGGGAACTTGTCACAAAGAGAGTCGACAAATAAGAAACTACTAATGACTTGGTCGTTCACCTTTTGATAGATGGTACACTGGTCTTTAAAGTATTGCACCATCTCCATGAAGAACTCCGATTCAACATCGCCATTGACTAGGAAGTCTCTCACAATTTTTATCTTCTGGTAGAACCTTTTCTCATTTCTAAAGATTCCCAGCGACTTCTCTTCGTAGCTAATAGGTGTCTGTCGCAGTGTATAGACATCGGGGTTAGAGGGGAGGAACCCAATCATGGGGTCGTTCATCAACACCTTCTTGGCATTAGTTTGCCACGAGGTCCACTCTTTGGCACTCAAGATTGAGGGGACAATTTCACCCTTTATCTCTTTGAGCGTTGCTTGGTTGTTGTTACTTAAGATGAGGGTCTTTAAGCCCCAGGGGATATCAGAGACAAACTTCTCATTAAGCTTCTCTTTAGGGAAGATGCTCTTCAAAACCCAGATGTGGTTTTTGGGGAGAACTTGGAGGGAGCTGAAAGCCATAGAGAGGCTCATGGTGTGGTTGCGCTTTGAGGCAAAGTCGATAACGACGCTCTCGTGAGATAACTCCCTAATGCGCCCAATATTCCAGGTTTTGTGGAACACAAATGAGCCTTTATCGAAGGCAATGTTTCGCTCAAAGTCCTCAATGGCTGAATTGACATCGCGATAACTCTTGGTGAGGTTAGAGATCTCGATACTCTCTTCGAGGCGACTGTGCTCTTTATATTTGAGGCGGTACGACTCAACCAGCTTACCACGGGCCCACTCAGAGTCGCTATCGCTCTCTAAAATCGCCTTTAAGACGGTGATACTGTCGTCCCACCGCTCTTTTTTGGCCACCACTTCGTAGAGTTGGGCAAACATCTGGGAGATTCTCTCCCCCTCGAAATTGGCATCGATTCTTTGGGCTAACCCCAAGAGATAGGCAAACTCATCGGGAATAAGGGTGAGGAGGATTGACCACACCTCTTTTACGGCAGGGAGGTTTTGGGCAATAAGGTAGCGTTGTAAGCTCTTTTTATAGTAGAAGATTGCCTTCTCTAAATCACCCTTGCTTTGATAGCGCTCGGCTATAGTTTGCAACAGGTCGGTCTCATCAAAGTCGACCTTTACCAACCGCTCATAGAGGTCGTACATCTCCTCTTCTCGGTTCTGTTTCTCATAACTAGAGGCTAAAAACCGGATAACATACTTATCCTCAAAACGCTCTAAAATTTTAGAGCTGAGGTGGTCAACAATCCCATACTTTTTATTCTCATTGAAGAGCTCAATTAGAGAGGTGAGGTTAGAGTAGTCCAAAGAGCGTCGCTGTAGAGCCACCATCCCAGAGATGTACATCGCTAATACAGAATCTCTATTTTTCTCTAGGTAGTCGTCACAAATATTCTTAACTTCAACCAACTCCTCTGGGTCATCAATTTTTGAGAGAACTTGGTCCATCTCCTGGAAATTGGCAACGGTGTAGTTATTAATCGTGGTACGGGTCCACTTCTCCGTAGTCAATAGGTTTTTTATATCTTGTTCGTTCATTATCGGCTCCCAAAAAATGCTAGTTTTATATAGACAACAAAAAACCCGAGCTACAAGATTTCTGGTTCATAGCTCAAGTATTTAAGGTTAGAAATGTTCCTGCCTTAGCCTTTATGATACCACGACAGGCAATTCTATGCAATAAGTGAATATTATTCTAACCTTTCCAAAAGCTCCAATTTCTGCTACAACTAGGGGTATGAAAAAAGAAAGAAATGCAATTGTAGCACCCTCTATTTTAGCAGCCGACTTCTCCAAAACAGGAGAGGCGGTTAGGTATGTTGAAGAATCGGGAGCAAAGTGGCTCCATCTCGATGTAATGGATGGTGCCTTTGTCCCCAACATAACGTTTGGACCTAAGTTTATTAAAGACCTTAGAGATAAGAGCAACCTCTTTTTTGACACCCACCTAATGATTGAAAAACCGGAGCGTTACATTCGTGAGTTTGCGACAGCTGGCAGTGATGCCATCACCATCCATGCCGAGGCTTGTATGCACCTCAATCGTACAATCCATCAGATAAAAGGGGAGGGGAAAGAGGCTGGAGTCTCCCTCGTCCCTTCAACGCCGGTATCGGCAATTGAGTTAGTTCTCGAAGATCTCGATCTAGTTTTGATTATGTCGGTCAATCCCGGTTTTGGAGGACAATCGTTTATCGAATCATCGCGTCGTAAGATTAAAGAGCTCGCTGAGCTAAGAGAGAAATATAATCTCACCTTTAAGATTGCTGTCGATGGAGGCGTCTCTCTAAAGAATGGGCAATCGCTAATCGATTTGGGAACTGATGTCTTAATTATGGGGAGTGCCTTCTTTGGTTCTGCCAACCCTAAAGAGATTGTGACAACTTTCCAGGGTAATAGCTGAGATGCGGGCGGTGGTACAACGGGTAACTAATGCCTCTATCACAGTTGACTCTAAAGTTGTAGGGGCCATAGACAAGGGGCTCCTTGTTTACTTAGGAGTTTGTACCGCTGATGATAGCAAAGGGGTTGATTACCTAGTCCATAAAATACCCAACTTAAGGATTTTTGAAGATAGTGCAGGGAAGATGAACCTCTCCCTCCTCGACATTGAGGGGGAAATTTTAGTGGTGAGTCAATTTACCCTCTGTGCCGACTTACAGAAGGGGAACCGCCCTTCATTTAACCCGGCAGCCCCCCCAGAGGAGGCTATTCCCCTCTACGCAGAGTTTATCGAGAAACTCAAAGGGAGGGGACTTAAGGTGGCCACAGGACTCTTTGGTGCCTCGATGGAGGTGACCTATACAAACCATGGTCCGGTGACCCTTATAATCGATTATTGAAGTGATTCCCCCATTTTGGGGGTAATTTAACGAGGAGATAAAGATGGCTAAAAGTTCAACGATTATGGCTTCTAAAGATGGAGATACTAAACAAAAGTTGGTAGCTCTAGAGGCAGCCCGTTCACAAATTGATAAACAATTTGGGAAAGGGGCTTTAATGAAACTGGGCGATAGTTCAACTGACCGCTCAATTCAAGTAATTTCAAGCGGTTCAATTCTCCTTGATGAGGCGTTAGGGGTAGGGGGATACCCTAGGGGGAGAGTCGTTGAGATCTACGGCCCCGAGTCTTCTGGAAAGACAACCCTCGCCCTCCACGCAATTGCTGAGACTCAAAAAGCGGGAGGCATTGCCGCTTTCATCGATGCTGAGCACGCCCTCGACCCAACCTACGCCAAAAAGTTGGGGGTCAATACCGATGAACTGTGGATCTCGCAGCCCGACAACGGGGAGCAGGCGTTAGAGATTGTGGAATCGCTGGTCCGCTCGGGGGCAGTCGATATGATTGTGGTCGACTCTGTCGCGGCCCTCACTCCACAAGCTGAAATTGATGGTGAGATGGGGGACTCCCATATGGGGCTCCAAGCAAGGCTTATGAGCCAAGCCTTACGTAAATTGACCGGAATTTTGGCTAAGAGCAATACAACCATTATCTTCATCAACCAAATCAGGATGAAAATTGGAATAATGTTTGGAAACCCAGAAACAACGACCGGAGGGAATGCCCTCAAGTTCTACTCCTCAATTAGGGTTGAGGTGCGCCGTATTGAGGCTATTAGTCGCAGTGCTGATGATATTATCGGGAACCGAGTTAGAATTAAAATAGTTAAAAATAAAGTGGCCCCCCCCTTCAAGAAGGTGGAACTCGATATGTACTTTGGCGAAGGACTCTCCTACCACGGCTCAATTCTAGATGCTGCCTTGAAGTATGAACTTCTAGAGAAGAGCGGTTCATGGTACTCCTACAACAATGAGAAGATTGGACAAGGGCGGGAAAATGCGATTAACTTCCTACGTACCAATGTCGATATTACCCAAGATTTAGATACTAAACTGCGCGCTATAATGTTCCCCCAAGAGGAAGAGGAGAGTAAGTAGAGACCCTTTACCTCACTTAGCTAAATCACTATACTGAGGGGCATGGTTAACGATGTTGGCTTGCCCCTCGATGCGGGTGCCTTATCCTACACTCTTGAAAAATTTGAAGGGCCCCTCGACCTCCTCCTCCACCTTATCCAAAAGGCTAAGGTCAATATCTACGATATCCCCATTGCTCAAATTACCGACCAATTTCTCGAATACCTTAAAGGGGCTGAAGAGTTGTCCCTCGATGTGTTGAGTGAATTTTACCAGATGGCGGCCCATCTCCTCTATATGAAGAGTCGGATGCTCCTGCCAAGTTTCGATTCAATTGAGGAGGATGAGGAGTTTAGTCAACTAAAAAGTGATTTAATCGATAGCCTTATCGAATACCAAAAGTTTAAACGTTACTCCTCCCTTTTAGCAACTTCGCAGGAGGAGGGGGAGCTCTTTATCCCCCGTAAAAGGTCACTCTTCTCCCTCCCTTTCAAGGATGAGGAGCTCTTTGGGGAGACCAACGTGTGGGACCTTTTCCAATCCTTCTCTAAGATGCTCCGCTCAATTACCCCACAGCAGGTCTTTAGCGTCTACGAGGAGGTGACCATAAAGCAGAAGATCGCTCTCATGAGTGAGCTCTTTGAGACCTCTAGAACCATCCGTTTTACCGACTTAATTGTCAATTACGACTCCCCCTTAGACCTAATTTGTGCTTTTTTAGCAATTCTAGATGCCGTCAAGTTCTCGATGATTGAGATCTCACAAGAGGAGCTCTTTGGAGAGATCGTTATTAAGAAGGGGGCCGGCTTTGATGGAGAACTCCTTTTAGAGTACGAAGAGAGTGAGGGGGTCGCTCCCCTTATAGAGGAGGAGGTATGAAAGAGTTTCTATCGCTTTCGGCACGACTAATTGAGGTTATCCTCTTTATTGAAAACGAACCGGTAGAGTGGGAGCAGTTGCAAAAGCTGACAAAACTTGACG
Organism: Spirochaetales bacterium; assembly: GCA_012838895.1. Taxonomy (GTDB): domain Bacteria; phylum Spirochaetota; class Spirochaetia; order Sphaerochaetales; family Sphaerochaetaceae; genus DUOJ01. The sequence goes on along the minus strand of DUOJ01000020.1, from coordinate 845 downwards.
ATGAGACCCTCATGAGTGGTCTAGAAGAGTTGAAGAGCCACTTTAGCGACTACAAACACGCCCTTGAACTCGTTGAATCTAATGGTACCTATCGCCTCCTCCCCAGTAGTGACCTCCACACAATACTACGCGATAGTTACGGAAAGAAGGTCGACCGCCGCTTAAGTCGAGCCGCCCTTGAAACCCTCTCAATAATTGCCTATGCCCAACCGGTAACCCGGCGTGACATCGAAAACATCAGGGGTGTTTCCAGTGACTCAATTGTGCGCCTCTTAAGAGAGCGTGAATACATTCGGGTCATTGGACGCAAAGAAGTTCCCGGTCGTCCCAGCCTCTATGGGACAACTAAAAAGTTTCTATACGAATTTAACCTGCCCAGTATCGCTTCACTGCCTCAGTTGTCAGAGATTGACCAGTTGCGGTTTAGTGAGAGCCAAGAGGAGTATGATGAAGACTGATTATCCAATTCGTCTACAAAGTTATTTAGCTAAAAGTGGTTTCGGCTCGCGTCGCTCCTGTGAAAAACTGATTCAAGAGGGGAGGGTGACCATTAACCTTAAAAAGGTGACCACCTTAGGGACCAAGGTTGAAGAGGACGATGTAGTGATGGTCGACTCGCAGCTAGCTGAGATTATTGAGAAGGCCTACTACTACCTCCTGCACAAACCAAAGGGGTATGTCTCGACCAACTGGGACCCCAATGAGAACCTCTACGCACGCGACCTCATTACAGTTGACCACAAAGATCTCCTCTTCTCAATTGGACGCCTCGATAAAGATTCAACAGGGCTCATTATCTTCACCAATGACGGTGAGAGTGCTAACAAGATTATGCACCCCTCCTT